>NZ_LGQY01000050.1:0-36429 GCF_003116065.1 Azospirillum sp. TSO5
AATGGGAGGCAATGCCACACTCACCATGAAAACAACATGGTTGCTCCCCCGCTTCGCGGGAGAGGGGGTAGGAGCTTTGCGGAAGTTCGGCGGCAGTCCCCTCTCCCGCGTAGCGGGGGAGGGTTAGGGAGGGGGCAACCGGCCCGAAACCCTCACGCCTCCGCCAGCAGGTCGTCGGAATCCTCGACCCGCTTCAGCATTGACTGCCGCAGCTTCAGCAGCGCCCGATGCTCCAACTGGCGCACGCGCTCCTTGCTGACGCCCAACTCGCGGCCGAGTTCCTCCAGCGTGGCGCCTTCTTCGCGCAGCCGGCGTTCGCGGATGATGGTGCGTTCGCGCGGGCTGAGTTCGCCCAACGCTTCCGCCAGCCATTGCGAACGGGTGTTGGCGTCGCGCATGCCGATCACCACGTCCTCGGGCGAGGGGCGCTGGTCGGCCAGGAAATCCTGCCAGTCGTCGTCGGAGCCGTCGGCCACCGGTGTGTTCAGCGACTGGTCGGAGCCGGACAGGCGCATCTCCATCGCCTCGACCTCCGACACCTCGACCTGCAGTTCGCCGGCGATCCACTCGCGGCCTTCCTTGGTCAGGCGCGCGCCGCTGCCGTTCTGGGTGGCGCTGTCGATCTTGGCGCGCAGGCGGCGCAGGTTGAAGAACAGGGATTTCTGCGCGGCGGTGGTGCCGGTCCGCACGATCGACCAGTTGCGCAGGATGTAGTCCTGCATGGCCGAGCGGATCCACCAGGCGGCGTAGGTGGAGAAACGCACCTCGCGGTCGGGCTCGAAGCGGCTGGCCGCCTGCATCAGGCCGACATTGCCTTCCTGGACGAGATCGCCCATCGGCAGGCCGTAATTGCGGAAGCGCGACGCGGTGGCCACCACCAGACGGGTATAGGCCCGGACCAGCTGATGCAGCGCCCGTTCGTCATGGCCCTCACGCCATTTTCGGGCAAGGTCGAATTCATGGTCGCGCGACAGCAACGGTTCGCGCATGGATGCCTTGATGAAGCTCAGGTTAGCACGCTGAGTCTCCGGATCGTCGATGTATGCCATCCGTCCCTTCCTTCCCGTCTGGGCGGCATCGTGTTCCTTCGCATATCCCCGTACTACCGGGTCTTCGCCGCTTGCCGCCTGCCCCCGGTCGATGCCGTCGGGTTAGACAACAAGCATGAGCGCGCCCTGTTGCGGAATCATACGCAGGTGTAGGGGGAACGGATCACAAGGGACGGAGGATTTTTGCCGGCGGCCCATGGAGAGGCTGACGGAAGGACTGCCGGACCTGTACGAAGGAAGGGGGCGGACGGGCTGAAGGGTCAGGCTGGACCTAAGGATGGGTCACGCTTGGAAAAGGTCCAGCATCTCGCCGAAAGAATCGAAACAGGCGCAAACGAGGTGACCACCACGGCCGCAGCCGCCGTCCAGCGTCACCGTCACCGGTCCGACATCCACACCGGGGCTTTCCGGCGTCCAGCCGGGATCGTAGCCGCGCACCAGACGATTGAAGCCGCCATAGGGTTGCTCCAGCCGCGCGAAGCCGGCGCTGCCCCACCAGAAGGCGTCGCCCTGGCCGGTCAGCGGGCGCCGGGGATCGATGCCGGAATTGACCAGCAGCAGGCTTCCGCCCCCCCGGCTGGTGCCGGTCCAGCCATCGCCGTCGGAGGCCCCATCAGGTGCCCCGTCGTTCGTGGCCCCTTCATTCGCAGCAGTGTCATTCGCGGTCCCGCCGGTGTAGGCGGCGCGGCGCAGGGCGTTGAACAGCTGTTCATGCCCCGGCTTTGCGGCCACTGCCTGCCGCAGCTCGCGCGTCCAGCGGCCCAGCATCACCGCACCGCCGCGCGCCCCCGCCATACCGGCATCCAGGTTGCCGCCATAGGCGGCCAGCGTCGGCGCCACGCCCTGGCGCAGCATCCAGTCCAGCACGGTGCGGGGATCGGGAGCGAAATGGAGTTGCAGCAACTTCTGCCACATCTCCTCCTGCTGGCCGCGCAGATAGACGATGTCCGATGCGATCATGCCCGGCATCGCCAGCAGGGCGATGCGGAAGGCCAGCAGCCGGTCGATGGTCTCCACCACCCGGTCGCCGAAGCCGATCATGTTGCCGAGATAGACCAGCCGGTCGCCGGGGCGGAATCGCTGGCCGATGGCGTGATGGATCAAATCCAGCCGGTCGGGTTGCGCATGGATGGCGCCGATGGCCCAGACGCGGCGCGGCCGGCCGAGCGAGGCGAAACGGCTGCCATCCTCGACGGCGCCGACGATGCTCGCGGCATGACGGCTGGCCTGACGGTTGGGAAGAGCAAGGCGCGGCGGCAGACCCAAACTGGATTCCCTTCGACGTCGGTCGCGAAGTCGTTCCGGCGGCGTCTGCCGGAAGGCGGCGGGAGTTTAGGCGTGTCATGCCACGGAAACAAAGGCGAAAAACGAGACGGGCGCGCGGCGTGACGTAGCAGCCGCGCGCCCGTTCGTGTCACGGACGTATAGGAGGAGCCTGGAACCCAGGCACTGGAATCAGGCCGCCTTGGACAGCACCGACTCCAGACGCTCCGTCGCCTTGGTCTCGTCGATCTTCTCGACGGCGGCCAGTTCGCGGGCCAGACGCTCCAGGGCGGCCTGATAGATCTGGCGCTCGCTGTAGGACTGGTCGGACTGGTCGGCGCCGCGGTACAGGTCGCGCACCACCTCGGCGATCGACACCGGATCGCCGGAGTTGATCTTGGCCTCATACTCCTGGGCGCGGCGGCTCCACATGGTGCGGCGGACGCGCGACCGGCCCTGCAGCGTCTCCAGCGCGACCTTGATGCGGTCCTTGGAGGACAGGCGGCGCAGGCCGGCGTTGCGGGCCTTGGTGACGGGAACCTTGAGCGTCATGCGCTCTTTCTCGAACGTGATCGCGTAGAGTTGAACCTCGAGTCCGGCGATGCTGTGGGTCTCGATCCCTTCGACCCGACCGACGCCATGAGCCGGATAAACGACGAAGTCACCGGCTTCGAAGTCAAGCTTGTTCGACATTTGGATTGGCTCTCACTTCTCGCGATCACGCCATTTTGCCGCCCCGGTGGAAGGGACGAAAAAGGACCCCGGACAGTTATGGCGCCGTGGGGATGGGACCCATCCACGACGATCACAAAAGCCACAGGTCCTGGAACATAGGGAAAACCGGCAATGGCGCGGAGGCCGGCTCCGGTCGCGCATTATAGCGATGTTACGCCCGAGTTACAAAGGGAACGCGCAATCTACCGGGCGGAAATCGTTCATCGCCCGGCCATGGCCGCCCCGTCGATTTTGCATAGCAACATCGACGGGTTCAATTGGTTGATGCAGCCCGACTCGGAATGGCCGGGCCGCATCCGCTGGTCCGGCCTCAGCCGCCCGCCTTCGGGGAGAAGTACTTCTCGAACTTGCCGTCGACGCCCTTGAACTCGTCGGCGTCGGGCGGCGCGTCTTTCTTGCGGGTGATGTTCGGCCACTGGCCGGAATAGTCGCGGTTCATCTCCAGCCACTTGGTCGCGCGGTCGTCGGTATCGGGGACGATCGCTTCGGCCGGGCATTCCGGCTCGCACACGCCGCAGTCGATGCACTCGTCCGGGTGGATGACCAGCATGTTCTCACCCTCGTAGAAGCAATCCACGGGGCAGACTTCGACGCAGTCGGTGTACTTGCACTTGATGCAGCCGTCGGTGACGACGTAGGGCATGATTCTTCTCCGCTGTTCCGGCCGGCGGTGCCGGCAGGAATGGGCACGCGCATGGCAACGGGCCGGATGGCCAACCCGCGCCTGCCTAGCATGCCGCAGACGAGCCGTTCAACCCTGCGCGTGATGTGGGCGACCCTGTCGCACCCGTGGCGGCCTTTTTCGAATGGACAACGGAAGCGGTGTCCCCGGAGAAGGCGTCCAGGAAGGCGCGCAGGCTGGCGGTCTCGATGGCATCGGTGCGGCGCACGAACTGCGTCGGCATGCGGCCCAGCGCTTGCGGCAGCGGCCGGGCGACCAGCAACTCGCGCCAAGGATCGCGCTCCACGACGGAGCGCGGGATGACGGTCACCCCCATGCCGGCGCCGACGCAGCCCAGGATGGCGTCCAGCGCCCCGAACTCCATGACGCGGAAGGGCACGCGCCCGGCCTCGCGCATCGCCATCTCCGCCCGGCCGCGATAGGCGCAGGCGCGGCCGAAGGCGATCAGGGTGCGGCGGGCGGAGTCGGTGGTCAGCCCGGCGGCCGGTTCGGCCAGCACCAGCTCCTCGTCGAAGATGCGCCGGGCGGTCAGATCGGGATGGGCCACCTCGCCGCCGACGAAGGCGCCGTCGAGCCGCCCGGCCAGCACGTCGCCCAGCAGGGTCTCGGTCGGGCCGGGGGTGATGGTCAGCTCCACGTCGGGATGGTCGCGGTGGAAACGGGCCAGGATCGGCGGCAACCGCACCGCGGCGGTCGATTCCATGCTGCCCACCGCCAGCCGGCCGCCGCGCCCGGCCGCCTCCGCCACCGCGTCACGGGCCTGGGCGACCAGCCGCAGCACCCGGTCGGCATAGCCGCTGAGCACCCGGCCGGCCGGCGTCGGCTCCATCCCGCGGCTGAGGCGCAGGAAGAGGTCGACGCCCAAATCCTCCTCCAGCCGCTTGATCCGGGCGGTGACGTTGGACTGCACGCAGTTCAGCGCCTCCGCCGCCCGGCTGACGCTGCCGGTGTCGGCCACCGCCTTCACCACCCGCAAACCGGCCAGATCCATCGCACCATCTCCCCAACCGCCAATGCATGGCACCCATCACTGAAAGTGGAGCTTATCATCAGAACAATTCATTGGAAATGAGGGCAGTGCCGCGGCCATGATGAACCGCAAATCAATCGGCCGGCCGAACGGTTCGTTTTTCCGAACAGTTCCTGTTTCAACGAGCCGGCCGAACACCGAGGGGGCGTGGAACATGGTTCGGGTGCTGGTTGGCGGCCTGATTGGGCTTGCCATCGCAATGGGTGTCGCGCGCTTCGCCTTCACCCCGATCCTGCCGGCGATGCAGGAGGCCACCGGGCTGAGGGCCGACGGGGCGGGTCTGCTCGCCTCGCTGAACTATCTGGGCTATTTCGTCGGGGCGCTGGGGGCCGGTCTGGTGCCGCACGGGGGCATCCGGACCGCCGTGTTCCGGTTGTCGCTGCTGGTCAGCGTCGCCACCACCGCGGCGATGGGGCTCGATCTGGGGGACGCCGGGCAGGCGATGCCGGTCTGGCTGGTCCTGCGCTTCCTGTCGGGGGTGTCGAGTGCCGGCATCTTCATCCTGGGCATCGCCATGGTGCTGGACACGCTGACCCGCGGTGGCGGGGAGCGGCTGGCCGGCTGGCTCTATACCGGGATCGGGGTGGGCATCGCCTCCTCCGGCTTGTTCGTCGCGCTGTTCGGCGGACGGCTGGGCTGGAACGGCGACTGGCTGGCCTTGGGGGCGATCTGTGCCGTGCTGGGGTTGATGCCCGGCCTCTGGGTGCGCGATCCGCCGCCGCAAAGCCATGCGGCGGTCGCCAAGGCGGAGGGGGCCGCCCCGGCGCGGGCGGGCGGGCTATCGGCGCCGCTGCTGCTTTTGACGGTCGCCTACTTCCTGGAAGGTGGCGGCTACATCGTGTCGGCCACCTTCCTGGTGTCGATCCTGAAGACCGATCCCGGCACCGCCGCGGTGGGCGAGGCCGCCTGGATGGTCGTCGGCATCGGGGCGATGGGCGCCGGGGTCTTCTGGGCCGCGGTCGCACGGCGCACCAACAGCTGGTGGTCGCTGATCCTGGCGCATCTGACGCAGACGGTGGCCATCCTGCTGCCGATGACCGGATCGCCCACCGCGTCGGTGGTCTCGGCCCTGCTGTTCGGCGGCACCTTCGTCGGGATCGTGTCGCAGGCCTTCGCGCTGGGGCGCCAACTGTCGGCCGGGGCGTCGGCGCGGGTGGTCGGGGCGCTGACCGCCGCCTATGGTCTGGGGCAGATCATCGGGCCGCTGCCGGCCGGGCTGGTGGTGACGCGCACCGGCAGCTTCAACGCTGCGCTGCTGGGGGCCGCCGCCGCGGTGGTGCTGGGCACGCTGCTGCTGGTGCTGGGCATGGTGATCGCCGGGCGGCAGGCAGCGTCGGGCTCGGCAATGGCGACGCCCAATGCTTCGGTTCCAAAAGCTTCGTAAGTATTCGTAAGGTCTGCCTGCGACAATCGGCGCCGCTTCTGCTGCGATGCCGTTGTTCTCCCCGATCGTCCGCTTTGGCTACAGTCTGGTCCACAACAACCAGATCCTCGGGGAAGTCATGAAACGCAAGCTGGTTCCGGACGTCGTGAAGTCGCAGGAGCTGATCCTGGTGCCGGAGGATACCTCCGTCGCCACCGTGTCGAAGATGATGGCCGAAAAGAACATCGGCGCGGTTCTGGTGGTCGATCACGGCGCCCTGATCGGCATCGTCACCGAACGCGACCTCAACAACAAGGTGCTGTCCAAGGATCTCGACCCGTCGGCGGTGGAGGTGGGGACGGTGATGACCCGCAACCCCGACAGCCTGCCGCCCGATGCCGACGCGGTCGACGCGCTGAAGCTGATGCACGACAAGCATTACCGCCACCTGCCCATCACCCAGGGCAAGCGCGCGGTCGGCATCGTGTCGATCCGCGACCTGTTTAAGGTCGCCTACGAGCACATGATGGCCGACCGCGCCGAGGCGTGAGGGAGAAGGGGGCGCCGGGAAGGGCGCCCCCTCTTTGCCGCCCCCTCTTTGCCGTCAGTGCCCCGCGCTCTGCTTGCGCCGGGCTAGCAGGTTCAGCGCCTCCACCAGGGCGGAGAAGGCGATGGCGAAGTACAGGTAGCCCTTGGGAATGTGGAAGCCCAGGCCGTCCGCCACCAGCGCCACGCCGACCAGCAGCAGGAAGGACAGCGCCAGCATCTTCACCGTGGTGTGACGGTTGACGAAGTCGCCGACCGGGCCGGAGGCGAACAGCATCACAGCCATGGCGATGACGACGGCGGCGATCATCACCGGCAGATGGTCGGACATGCCGACGGCGGTGATGACGCTGTCGAGCGAGAAGACGATGTCCAGGAACATGATCTGGACGACCACCGAGGTGAAGGTGGCGTGCTTGGGTGCCGACCCGCTCTCCTCATGGCCTTCGACGGTGTGGTGGATCTCCAGCGTGCCCTTGGCCAGCAGGAACAGGCCGCCCAGGATCAGGATCAGGTCGCGGCCCGACACCTCCCAGCCGGCGACCGTGAACAGCGGCTGGGTCAACTGCGCCACCCAGGCGATGGAGGCCAGCAGCGCCAACCGGGTGATCAGCGCCAGCGCCAGGCCGACGCGGCGCGCGCTGTGCTGCCGTTCGGGCGGCAGCTTCGACGCCATGATCGAGATGAAGATGATGTTGTCGATGCCCAGCACGATCTCCAACGCGGTCAACGTCAGAAGGCTGGCCCAGACATTCGGGTCGGCGAGAAGGTCGAGCATGAAGGGGCGGGGCTCCGGCGGTCAAATGGGTGCAGTCGACAGGCTGCACGCCGGCACCGCAGGGCACCAGCGTGACCGCGACCACATGAGGTCGGCCGCGGTCCGCTGCAAGAGGGGCCAGTTCCATTTTTCCGCCATTCTTCCCCCGTCTTGACGCCGTCTTGCCGTTGATCCGGGGGCGGTGCGTTTCACCTCCAGGAGGCTACGGCCCGCTGTCCGCCCGCCGTGGCGGGGAGGCGGCCGAAGGGGGCCGGCTCCACCTCGTGCCGCTCGACGGTCTGCCGGGTGGCCGTTCTGCCGTTCCAGGCACGCCGGCGGACCGCCATCTGAAGCCGGCAATCCTGGGAGCAATAGAAGGGCGCCGGACCGCGGGCGGACGTGCGGACGAAGGGCCTGCCGCAGCAGGCGCAGTAAAGCGTGGTCATGGTCGTTTCCTCCGGAACGGGCGGCCGTTTGCCGGCCTGCCCAGAGCCTTGCGGTGATTGCCCCAATTTTTGATTGCCTTGGGAGCGATCGGCCTTCGGCTCTGCTGATGCTGTTGGACGAATTGTGTCGGCTGCCCTCAGACATCGCCAGCGATCAAAAGACATAAGCCCGACCGGCCTCAAGTATTCGGCGTCAAAATTCGGAGCAGCAGCAGCAGCTTAGATGCACATGCGCGTCAATTCGCCGCGATGCTCTGCCGATCGTTGGCGTACGCATTTTTTCGACATCCGCGTCTTCCAACGGAAGCCTGACGGTGCCATTTGTTCCTTTCGACCAACAGACCGGAAAGACGAGACGCGATGACGCTTGGACGCCTCGCCACCTTCCTGAAAACCGAAAGCGCCAGCGGCGTGGTCCTGATGATTGCGGCGGTGCTCGCCCTGTTGTGGGCGAACTCGCCGGCGGCCCCGCTGTACGACACGATCCTGGCGACGAAACTGGCGGTGACGGCAGGGGGCGTCGGTTTGGACAAGCCGCTGATCCTGTGGATCAACGACGGGCTGATGGCGATCTTCTTCCTGCTGGTCGGGCTGGAGATCAAGCGCGAGGTGCTGGAGGGCGAATTGTCCAGCCCGGCCAAGGCGATGCTGCCGGGCATCGCCGCGCTGGGCGGCATGGCGGTGCCGGCGCTGGTCTATTGTCTGTTCGCCCAGGCCGAACCGGGTGCCCTGCAGGGCTGGGCGATCCCGGCGGCCACCGACATCGCCTTTGCTCTCGGCGTGCTGGCCCTGCTGGGCAACCGCGTGCCGGGCAGCCTGCGCGTCTTCCTGCTGGCGCTGGCGATCATGGACGATCTGGGCGCCATCGTGATCATCGCCGTTTTCTACAGCCATGGGCTGGTGCCGATGGCGCTGGGGCTGGCGGCGGCATCGGCCGTCGGGCTGTGGCTGCTGAACCGGGCCGGGGTGCGTTCGCTGACGCCCTATCTGCTGCTGGGGCTGGTGCTGTGGGTGTGCGTGCTGAAATCGGGCATCCACGCCACGCTGGCCGGCGTGGTGCTGGCCTTCGCCATTCCGCTGCGGGTCAAGGGGCCCGACGGCAAGCGGGCGGAGGATGCGCCGCTCCATTGCCTGGAGCATGCGCTGCACCCGTGGGTCGCCTTCCTCATCATGCCGGTCTTCGCGCTGGCCAACGCCGGCGTGCCGCTGGACGGCATCACCCCCGCCAGCCTGCTGGAGCCGGTGCCGCTGGGCATCGCGCTGGGTCTGTTCGTGGGCAAGCAGGTGGGCGTGTTCCTCGCCGTGTGGATCGCCGTGCATATCGGCGTGGTCGAGCGGCCGGCGCGGGCCAGCTGGGGTCAGGTCTACGGCGTCGCCGTTCTGACCGGCATCGGTTTCACCATGAGCCTGTTCATCGGGACGCTGGCCTTCGCCGATCCGGAGCATGCGGTGGCGGTGCGGCTGGGCGTGCTGACCGGCTCGCTCGCCTCGGCGCTGGTCGGCTACGGCCTGCTCCATGTCGCCGGCACAAGGCGGGCACGGGCGGCGGCGCGGGCGACCTGATGCCGATCGGCGAAGGTTATCGTCAAAGATAGTCGCTCATGGTATCTGTTGGGTGCGCGAACTTTGTTCCGGGAAGGCGGAACCCGCGGGCGTGCTGGCCGGTTCTTCCTTGGTGGGGAGTCGCGCGGCAGGCGCGGGACCGACAGATCGGGGGGACATGCGATGATCGACGCCATCCGCACACGCCGGCGCACCGTTGCCGAAGATCCCCCGCCGGGCGGTTCCGGCAGCTCGGTCGCCATCGACTTCCAGCGGCTGGAGCGGCTGCGCCGCCTGTCCCGCCTGATGGACAGCCGCTGGCACATCCCCTTCACCCGCATCCCGGTCGGGCTGGACGGCATCGCCAGCCTGGTGCCGGTGGCGGGCGACACCGCGACCGCGCTGGTTTCCGCCTACATCATCATGGAAGCCGCCCGTTTCGACCTGCCCAAGACGCTGGTGGCCCGCATGGTCTTCAACGTCCTGCTCGACTGGGCGGGCGGGTCCGTCCCGGTGCTGGGCACCGTGTTCGACATCGCCTTCAAGGCCAACCGCATGAACCTGAACCTGCTGCACGAGCATCTGGAACAGCGTCTGGCCGCCGCCGCGGCGAAGCGCTGAAAAGGCGGTCCCCGCGATCTTGACGTGGATCAAGGCAGGGGTGGGGGGACTGCGGCACTCTGTCGCTCATGAACGCCATCACCGCCCTGGCCGTAAAGCCGGCCCCCGCCCCGTCCCGTTCCCACGGTGTCGATCCCGCGCTGCTCGCCAAGTATGACGGGTTGCGGGTGCCGCGTTACACCAGCTACCCGACCGCGCCGCACTTCACCCCCAAGGTGAACGGCGACGTCTATGGCGGCTGGCTGGAGGCGATCGATCCCGCCCGCTCGGGTTCGCTCTACCTGCACATTCCCTTCTGCCAGAAGATGTGCTGGTACTGCGGCTGCCACACCAAGATCGTCGCGCGCTACGAGCCGATCGCCGAGTATCTCGGCCATCTGCGGCGCGAGATCGCCATGGTGGCCGAGCGCGTTCCCGGCCGGCTGGCGGTGCGCCACATCCATTTCGGCGGCGGCACCCCGACCATGATGGCGCCGGACGATTTCGAGGCGATCATCGCGCTGCTGCGCACCCGCTTCGACGTCGCCGCCGATGCCGAACTGGCGGTGGAGATCGACCCGCGCACCCTGACGGCGGAGATGTCCGCGGCGCTGGGCCGCGCCGGTATCAACCGCGCCTCGCTGGGCGTGCAGGATTTCGACGAGACGGTGCAGCAGGCGATCAACCGCGTCCAGCCGCGCGCCGTCACCGAACAGGCGCTGGCCTGGCTGAAGGAGGCCGGGATCACCAGCGTCAACCTCGACCTGATGTACGGCCTGCCGCACCAGTCGGTGGAGAGCGTCACCCGTTCCGCCGAGATCGCGCTGGAGATGGCGCCGGACCGGCTGTCGGTCTTCGGCTACGCCCATGTGCCGTGGATGAAGACCCACCAGAAGAAGATCGACGAGGCGGCGCTGGCCGGTTCGATCGGCCGGTGGGAGCAGTTCGCCGCCATCGGCGACACGCTGGCCGCCGCCGGCTACAGCGCCATCGGTCTCGACCATTTCGCCCGTCCCGGCGATGAACTGGCGGTGCAGCAGGAGGAGGGGCGGCTGGGCCGCAACTTCCAGGGCTACACCACCGACGACGCCGAGGTGCTGCTGGGCTTCGGTTCCTCCTCCATCGGCGCGCTGCCGCAGGGCTATGTGCAGAACGCCGTTCCCTTCGACCATTACGCCACCGCCATCGAGGAAGGCCGCCTGCCCACCGGCAAGGGCATCGCGCTGACCACGGACGACAAGGTGCGGCGCGACCTGATCATGCGGCTGATGTGCGACCTGTCGGTCGACACCGCCGCCATCGCCCAAGCTCACGGCTTGCCTGAGTCGGCCTTCGACGCGGAGCTGGAGGGCATGGCCGATCTGGTCGCCGACGGTGTCGCGGTGGTGGAGGGCCGGCGCGTCCATGTGCCGGAGAGCGCCCGCCCCCTGATGCGCATCGTCGCCGCCCGTTTCGACACCCACCTGTCCAAGGGCGCCGGGCGGCACAGCCGGGCGGTCTGAGGCGGCTTCGACCTTTCCCAACGGCTCCGACTCTGTTCAAAGGAAAAGGCGACCGGCGCCACCCGCCGGCCGCCTTTCCCCGTGCCGCGCATCCGAACCCACAAGGCTGCGCGGCAACCCCGGTGATGCCGGGCGTCTCGGCCGGGCATCCCGATGGAAGATACGCAGGGCAGCTCCGGGTTCCTGCGCAGCCCGTCCCAAAAAGCGCATAGCGACGTTGGGTGCGCTGCGGTGGCGAAATGGCCCCCGCCTCCTGTATGGTCGCGCCGAAGGTCCACGGCTCCCCCGTACCCTTCCCGCAAATCACCGATCCATATCAAGGTGAGCGATGATCCGGCGTGTGCGTTCCCTTCCGCTGATGGTGGCCCTGGCCACGCTGATGGTTCCCGGCTGCATGCCGTACCAGCGGATTCCGAATCCGCCGACCGTGCGTACCGCGCCCGATACCGGGGCGGGGCTGGAACCGATCTATGGGGAATGGCAGGTGGACAAGCCGACTCCGCTCCGCGCCCAGCCGTCCGCCGGTGCGGGCGTCGTCGCCACGCTGGGGGCCGGGCAGGCGGTGACCACGCTGGGCCGGGTGCGCAACAGCGATTGGGTGGCGGTGAAGGCCGGCGGGTCCACCGCCTATGTCCGGCTGCATCTGCTCAGCCTGAAGAGCAACACGCCGCGCGGCAGCCGCGGCACCTCCACCACCCTGGAGAAGCCGGTCGACAATGCCGGCCCGACCATCAAGGCCGCCCCGCGCAGCAAGATCGGCGTCACGCCCATCGGCAATTGACCTGAGAGGTCGACGAGTCTTCGGGCAATCGGTCACAGGACAAGACAGGAGTCGCAGACTCCCCCTCGACATGGCTCCGTGATAGAACATATCAGGAACATATGCCTGTCGAACGGAGCCGAGTCATGCCTGTCCTGTCGTCCCCTTCCCCGTCCGCGGAGGCTGCGCCGCGTGATCGTGCCGGCGTGCTGGCCGACCTGCGCGCGCGCATCCGGCGGATCGAGGGGGCGGGCGGGGAGGGTGGGAGGATCCTGCCGTTCGGCATCGACGCGGTCGACGGGCATCTGCCCGACGGCGGGCTGCCGCTGGGCTGCCTGCATGCGGTGGCGGCGGAGCATCCGGGGGCGGGCACCGGTTTCGCCGCGGCGCTGCTGGCCCGGCTGGCGACGCCGAGGACGCCGGCGCTGTGGATCCTGCGCGGGCGCGACCTGTATGCCCCGGGGCTGGCGGCCTATGGGCTGACGCCGGACCGGCTGGTGGCGGTGCGGGCGGTGCGGCCGGTCGATGCGCTGTGGGCGATGGAGGAGGCGCTGCGCTGCTCCGCCCTGTCGGCGGTGCTGGGCGAGCTGGAGGGGCTGGACCTCACCGCCAGCCGGCGGCTGCAGCTCGCCGCCGAGTCGTCGGGGGTGACCGGCTTCCTGCTGGACGTGGGCGCGGGTTTGGGTGCGTCGGGTGGACGCAACCGGCTGGCGGAGGGGCTCAGCGCCGCGGTGACCCGCTGGCGCCTGGATGCGGCACCCAGCCTGGATGGGGAGGAGGATGCGGCCCCGCGCCCGGCCGGAGGCCCGCCGGGGCTGGGAAAAGCGCGCTGGTCCGTCGCGCTGGAACGGTGCCGGGGCGGTCGCCCGGGTCACTGGACCCTCTCCTGGGACGGGGAGGGCTGGCGCGACGTGGGGAAAGAGGATGGAACCGGCCTTGGGCAGGCCGCGCGAAGCGACTCGGGACTATGGCCGGCCCGGCAACCGATGGCCCTGCACTCGATGGCCTCGCACTCGATGGCCCTGGACTCGATGACCGACAACCGACAGGGTCGTTTGTCGGATCACCGCAAACCGGCTATCGCGCGCTAGTGCCGAATCAGTAGTTGGTGGCCCAGTCAGGCTCGCGGCGGGCGGGCTGCTCCACCCCGTCCGGCTCGGTCATCCAACGCGGGTCATTGATATCCATTGGCGCATCCAGCGGGGCGTAGAGCGGCAGCTGGCGGGCGAATTCCGCGCTGTCGGCATCGCGGCGCTGCTTCAGCAGGCGGTCGGCAAGGTGGGCGGGCAGCATGGCAGGTCTCCTTCTGAGCGCCGGATGGCACCGTGGATCAGCCTGACTAAGGCCGGTCCTGGCCCACCCGTCGTCCTGTTTGCCTGGATAATAACTACGCAAGTTCCAGGCCAGCTGTTAAGCGCGTCACACGAGTTCCATGACACACGACTAAGTCTCTACAAACGGTTTATACGAAGCCACTCGAACCCACATGAACCGGTATGACACGAGGGACACTGTCGTACACGCCGTGGCGGCCATCGCCCTTCGATCGGGCATCGCCGCCGTCCCGTGTGAGATGTGTTCCCTTCCGTGCCGTTCCAACCCATATTCGGGGCCAATCCTCTTCAAGGAATGCGTACCTCCCATGCACAGCGCCCCCGTACCCGATTCTTGCCCGACCTGCCTAAAACCTAATCATCTGTGCGTTTGCGAGGCAGTGCAGCCGATCAAGAACGGCGTGTTCCTGCTGATCCTGCAGCACCCGCAGGAGAAGCGGGAAAATCTGGGCACCGCCCAGATCGCCCATCTGCAGTTCGCCAATTCGATGGTGAAGGTCGGGCTGAGCTGGCCGGGGCTGAAGCGCATCCTGGGGCGGGAGGTCGATCCCAAGCGCTGGGGCGTGCTGTATCTCGGCCCGGTGAAGGACGGCGGCGCTCCCCGGCCGGAGGTGGCGGTGGTCGACAAGGACGGCCAGCCGCTCCGCGACAGCGCCGACATCCTGGACGATCTGGAAGGCGTCATCGTCCTGGACGGCACCTGGAGCCAGGCCAAGACCCTGTGGTGGCGCAATGCGTGGCTGCTGAAATGCCGCCGCATCGTGCTGAACCCGCAGTTCCGCTCGCTCTATGGGCAGGCGCGCAAGGAGCCGCGGCGCGACAGCGTCTCCACCCTGGAGGCCGGCGCCTTCCTGCTGTCGCGGCTGGAGGGTGACCAGACCATCATGGACACCGCGCTGAAGCCCTTCTCGCTGCTGCTGAAGAAGCTGCGCACCCGCCGCCCGCGTCCGACGCCGCCGTCTGCTGAGGGCGCCGGCCCGGCCGTTTCCGACGGCGAGGGGAGCGACGAGGCCTGAGGGTCTTATCCGCCGCTGCAACCAACCGGCGGCCGCACCGTTGTAACGGGTGAGAGGGCCGGCGCCGGCCGGCCGGATCGCCCGTTGCAACGACGGAAGGAGAGGCTTCGTGCGCGGTATTCTGCTGTGGCTGGTCGGCATTCCGATTCCCGTCATCCTCCTGCTCTATTTGTTCAACATTCTTTGACAGGGCTGCCGGGTTGACGGCGCTGCGGCGCCGGGTGCCAAATGCGGTTCCCCAGCCCTCCGTTTTCTTCCCTCCGCAATCGAACGAGAGAATGATGGCCAGCGATTTCGTGCCTTTCGGCCTGACGGTCTGCGGTCTCAGCGAGCTTTGCAATTTCGGCGGCGGCAGGGTCAGCCACGTCCTGTCCATCCTCGATCCCGAGATGACGGAGCCGAGCGAGTTCGGCGATTACGGCGAGCATGAGCGGCTGGAACTGCGCTTCCACGACATCATCGAACCGACCCGCGGCCAGATCGCACCGGAACGGTCGGATGTGGAACGCATCCTCGCCTTCGGCCGCGACCTGCTGGCCGAGCCGGTGGATTGCCGCCATCTGCTGGTCCACTGCCACGCCGGCGTGTCGCGGTCCACCGCTGCGCTGACCATGATCCTGGCCCAGGCGCGCCCCGACCTTCCGGCGGCCGACGCGGTGGGGACGGTGGTGGGCATCCGCGCCCAGACCTGGCCCAACCTGCGCATGATCGAGTTCGCCGACGACATCCTCGGCCGCAACGGTGATCTGGTCGCCGCCGTCCGCCAGCGTCACCGCACGCTGGGCAAACAGCGCCCGGAACTGGTCCAGTTCATGATCGACAATGGCCGCATCCGCGAGGTCGAGGATCTGATCGACTGAGAAGGGATGCGGTCCTTCGGAGTTTCACGTCTTTCGGCCGTCATCTCCGCCTTCGCGGGGATGACGGCGGATAATCGGCCCTAAAAACCCACCGTCCTCAATAGCCTGCCGACTGCTGGCCGCCGAAGACGCCCTTCGCCCAGGCGCCGATGCGGTGGCGCCACTGTTCGTGCCAGATATAGACGCTACCCTTGACCCAGTTCATCTGGATCGCGCGGCGCTGGCCTTCGAAGGGATAGTGGCCGTGCCAGGAGGTGTCGCTGCGGCGGAAGCACATCAGGGTGCCTTCCTCCGGCGGGACCTCGGCGGCGTAATCCTCCAGGTTCTGGGAGCGCAGGATGCGCAGGCGGCCGCCGGTCGCCTCCCAGGGCGGGTTCATGTAGATCAGCACGGTGATGACCTTGCTGGCCGAATCCGGATGGATCTTGCCGTCGGTCGGCCGGCACATGCCGCGCGCCGTGAACATGGTCGGATACTTCGACAGATCCAGACCGAACTTGTCGGAGAAGGCCTTGCAGACCTCCGGCCCCTTCAGTTCGGCGATCATCCGGTCGAAGCTCGGCCCCTGCGGGAAGACGCCCAGCGGGATCGAACCGGGCTTGTCGACCTTGGGATAGTCGCGGTGCAGCTCTTCAAGAAACTCCCGCTTCACGAAACCCGGAACGCACAGGAAATCATAGGGATCGTGCTGCAGGGGGGTGGCGCGGAACTTGTCCAGATCAAGCATGGACATGGCTATGGAACTCCCAAAGAGCGTGCCGACGATGGCTTTGCCCCCCAAAACCGGCGTCACTTAACCACGACGGAAGTTTTATGCAACAGGTTTGTCTGGGAAGCACAACTCTTGCCGTGCCCGCCATTCGGGGCCGACATAGTTGACGATGATCGATTTGCGCACGCCGTCGATCGGACGTTTCTCGAACCCATGCCAAGTATTGCTTCCGGGGATAAAGATCAGCCCCTCGTTGAAGGCGTAGGGCGCGCGGGCGACGACCGTCCGGCTCTCGTCCAGCACGTCGGTGCCCCAATGCGAGCAGTTCGACCCCTTCGAGAGATAGATCAGCATCGTGTATTTCTTGACGCCGATGTCGGTGTGCGGCTCCAGCCAGAAGCCGTCGGTGTCCTGGCAATATTCGATGCGCAGGCTGGTGCCGGTCAGGTCGACGTTGCAGGTCTTCTGGATGGCGTCCACGACCGGACGGCTCTGGAAGGCCTGGGCCACCGTCTCGCACACGGCATATTTGGCGCGGTTTTCCTCACCGAAATAGGTGCGCGACGCATTGTTGGTGTCGCGCTTGCCATAGGTGTCGGACACCGGAGGCGGACCCCAGGGCAGATCGGCGATGGCGTCGGCGGACTCTGCCGGCAATGCCTCGGTCAGCAGCCAGTGGTTGTACGGCTGGTCGAACAGCCGGCTGTTTTCCAGGCAACGCAGGAAGGAGGCGGAAACGGCGTCGGGGGTGGTCATGGCGGCGAGATTCCGGATGGAAGGACGGCCCCGGACCGTGTTTTTCGAAACGGCCGGTTCGCCAGCGCTTATGACATGGCCCACGGCGGAACTCTGCCCCCAAACCGGTCTTACCAGCGGGGTGCGCGCATTGGTCGCGCCGCACCCCGCCGGCTTGTCGTTACAGACCGAATCGCTTGCGGTGGGCGGACAGGCGGCGGCGCACCTCGTCGGCCACCACCTCCGTCTCGTTCAGCGGCGGATAGCTCCACTGGTCCAGCGACCCGTCGAAGGGCCGCGTGATGCCGTCCTGATACAGCCCGTCATGGAAGGCGCGGAACTTGGGCGATCCGCCCTCCAGCTCGATCACATAGACCGGCTTGCCGGTGGAGCAGGCCTCCGACGTCATCGACACGCTGTCGCAGGTCACCACCACCGCATCCGCCAAACCGAGATAGGCGAAGTAAGGATTCTCGCCGGTGCCGTCCCACACCTCCGCCGGCAGGCCGGACAGGCGGGCGCGCAGGATCGCCTCGTTGTCGGCGCCGGTGCGGCGCGACGGGGTGACCATCAGCCCGGCGCCGTGGGTGCGCGTCAGGTTGGCCAGCCTCTCGGCCACGTCGCCCATGATGGTGGGCGTCAGGCGGTAGACGCCGTTGTCGCCGCCGATCAGCACGGCGATGCGCGGGTGCGGCAGGTGGGCCAGCTTTGGGGCGAATCGCTCTGCCGCGTCGGCCAGGATGGCGGGAGTCACCCGGTGCAGGGCGCCGCGGGTCACCAGCACATTGTCGCCGCGCAGCTTGTCGTGGCGCGGCACGACGACGAGGTCGAAATGCCGCGGGTTCATCACCGGATCCTGGATCTGGACGGTGAAGGTCCGGCCGCCCGACTGGCGGCGCACCGCCAGCGAGACGGCGATGGACTGCCGCCCGGTGCCGATCAGGATGTCGGGCCAGGGCGGCTCCACCGGATCGCCCTTGGGACCGGCGGCGAACCGGTTGCCGACGCGCAGGTAGGGGGTCAGCTGGCGCCAGGGCGTGCGCAGGTGCACGCGCTTGACGACCGGCGTCAGGCCAAGCGACTCCGCCAAGCCGATGCACTGGTTTTCCATGCCGGCCTTGCCGTCCGACACGACCCAGCAGGTAAGGGGCCAGCAGGTCAAAGGTTGCATGAGAACTCGGATCGTTGTGGCTGCGAAGGGGATTGCGGCGAAAAGACCGTTATCCGGGTTGCTCGCCCTTGCGGGGGTTTCCGTCTTGGCGTAGACACCATGCCCGTGTAATATCCTTTCTCCAAATCACCCCCGGAGCGACCGAGTAAACCATGCGGCGGGTCAAACTCGACCGAATTGACCGTCGGATTCTGCGCGATCTGCAGAACGACGGCCGGATGACCAATGTGGAGCTTGCCCGACGTGCCGGCATCTCCGCTCCGCCCTGCCTGCGCCGCGTCCGCGCGCTGGAGGAGGCGGGATTCATCCGTGGCTACCACGCCGACGTCAACCCCGATGCACTCGGGTTCGGCGTCACGGTGTTCGCCCAGGTCGGCCTCAGCAGCCAGGCCGAAGCGGACCTAAAGAAATTCGAGGAGCTCGTCAACAGCTGGCCGCTGGTGCGTGAGTGCAACATGCTGGCCGGCGAATATGATTTCATCCTGAAGATCGTGGCGGAGGACTGGGACGACTACCAGCGCTTCCTGACGACCAAGCTGACGGCGGCCCCCAACGTCGCCCATGTGAAGTCGGCGCTGTCGATCCGCACCAGCAAGCATACCCCCGGCGTTCCCATCGACGTCGATTCGCCCGACATCCCGGAAGGGACCGAGGACGACGAGGACGAGGATTTCGTCGAGGACGAGGCCGAGACGCCCGCCCGCGCCACCCGGCGCTGAGCGGGGTCAGGGGCTCGCCTTACAAGGAAGATGCTATAGGGAAGATGCGGCGAGCGCCTGGAGCAGGCCCGCCGCGGCTCCCCCCAGCACCACCCAGTGGATCGCCATGTTGCGGCGGGTCAGCGCATAGAGCGCGGCCAGCATGATCGCCCAGGTCCAGATCATGTGCCCGGCCGTCCGGCCGTCCGGCAGCAGCACAGCCACCCCCAGATAGACGCCCAGGTTCAGGATCACCCCCACCACCGCCGCGGCGATGGCGGCCAGCGCCCCCGTGGCCAGACGGTTGTGGATCAGCCGCTCCACATAGGGCGCGCCGGCGAAGATGAACAGGAAGCAGGGCAGGAAGGTGACGTAGGTCGTCAGCGCCGCCCCCAGCGCTCCCGCCAGCGCCGGCGACAGCGCGCCCGGCCGGTTCCAGCCGGCGAAGAAGCCGACATATTGCGTCACCAGGATCAGCGGTCCCGGAGTCGTCTCGGCCAATGCCAAGCCGTCGACCATCTCGCGCGGGCTCAGCCAGCCATAGGCATCTACCGCCTGCCCGGCGATGTAGGGCAGCACGGCATAGGCGCCGCCGAAGGTGACGAGGGCAGCCTTGGTGAACAGCGCCGCGACGCCGCGCCAGGGGTCGCTCCCGAAGGCCAGCAGGATTGCCCCGACCGGAACCAGCCACAGCAGGACGAACAGGCCCGCAAGGGCCGCCAGCCGGCCGCGGCCCGGCGCCGCCTCCGCCGGGTCGGCATCGCTATCGGTCAGCGGATGCGGGTGGGCGAACCAGTGGCGGCCGGCATGCGCGGCCACGCCGCCGATCATGGCTGCGGTGCCGATCACCAGCGGGAAGGGCAGGTGCAGCGCGAACAGCGCCAGGAAGGCGGCGCCGGCCATGGCGACGGCTGCCGGCCCCTTCAGCGTGCGGCGGCCCATCCGCCAGACCGCGGCGGCGATGATCGCCACCACCGCCGGTTTGATGCCGTCGAACAGCGCAGCGACCGGTCCGGCGTCGCCATGGGCGGCGGCGATCCAGGACAGGGCGAGCAAGACCAGCGCTCCCGGCAGCACGAACAGCCCGCCCGCCACCAATCCGCCGCGCACGCCATACATCCGCCAGCCGATGTAGGTGGCGAGCTGCTGGGCCTCCGGGCCCGGCAGCAGCATGCAGAAGTTCAGCGCGTGCAGAAAGCGGGTCTGGTCGATCCAGCGGCCGCGGTCGACCAGCTCGCTCTGCATCATTGCGATCTGCCCGGCCGGCCCGCCGAAGCTGGTCAGCCCAAGCCGCAGCCAATAGAGGCAGAAGGCGCCGAAGGGCGGGGTGGGGGAGCGGGATTCGGATTCGGTCATGGCCCCGCACCCTAGCGCAAACGTCGCCGCAAGGCAGCCGCCGACACCTAATCCCGGCGATGGAGACAATTGCGGGCCGCCCATGGTCTTCCGCATCGCAGAGGATTAATATTGCAACCGCGA
The DNA here is from genome assembly GCF_003116065.1 of Azospirillum sp. TSO5. Taxonomy (NCBI): domain Bacteria; kingdom Pseudomonadati; phylum Pseudomonadota; class Alphaproteobacteria; order Rhodospirillales; family Azospirillaceae; genus Azospirillum; species Azospirillum sp. TSO5. The sequence goes on from NZ_LGQY01000050.1 coordinate 20,281, forward strand.
GCGCCGCCGTCGTGGCCGGCGCCGGACGTCGGGGACGTTGCAGAATGAAGGCTTCCGCCCGCGGTCGCGCGGCTGTGTTGGGCGCGGCGCTGTGTGCCGGTGTCGGGGTGATGATTCTCGGGCAATTGGCGCTGGCGAGGCCGGCGCAGGCCGCCGTCGGCGTGCATGCCGAGGAGATCGTGCGCTTTCCCTCCGCCGACGGGGATCTGACCGGCGGGGCGCCGACGATGCTGAGCGGCCGGCTGCTGCGCCCGGCGGGCAACGGCCCGCATCCGGCGGTGGTCATGCTGCATGGCTGCGGCGGTCTCTATGCCCGCAACGGCCGGGTGTCGCCGCGTCATGTCTGGTGGGCCACCCACCTGCAGCGACAGGGCTTCGAGGTGCTGATGGTCGACAGCTTCGGCCCGCGCGATGTGGAGGAGGTCTGCACCACCGCGCTGAAGGACCGCACCGTCCGCGCCACAATGGAGCGCAAGCGCGACGCCTGGGGGGCGCTGGCCTTCCTGCGCAAGCGGCCGGACGTCGATCATGAGCGCATCGGCCTGATCGGCTGGTCGCAGGGCGCCAGCACCGTGCTGGCCGCCTATGGCGCCGGCGAGGATCGACCGGCCGGGACGGAGGCGGGCGGCTTCCGTGCCGCCGTGGCCTTCTACCCCGGCTGCAAGGCGCCGTTGAGCAACGAGGACTGGCAGCCCGACGGTCCGCTTCTGCTGCTGGCCGGCGGCAAAGACGATTGGACGCCGCCGCAGGCCTGCATTGATCTGGCCGGCCGCGACGGGGTCAAGGACAAGGTCGATCTGGTGGTCTACCCCGACGCCTATCACGGCTTCGATGCGCCGGACGCCCCGGTGCGCAAGCGCCAGGATCTTGCCACCGTCCCCGGCGGCACCGCCCATGTCGGCACCAACGAAGACGCCCGCTCGGATGCGATCCAGCGGGTGATGGAGTTTTTCAAAGAGAAGCTTGGGGAGTGATGTACGCCTGATGTCCCCTCTCCCTCGCGGGGAGAGGGGAAACCATCATCAACGGAACTCGACCGAAACGATCTCGTACAGCTTGGAGCCGCCGGGGGTGGAGACCTCCACGCTGTCGCCGACGGCCTTGTTGATCAGGGCGCGGGCCAGCGGCGCCTGGATCGACAGAAGGCGGTTCTTGATGTCGCTCTCGTCCTGGCCGACGATCTGATAGGTCGTCTCCTCGTCCGTGTCCTGGTCGGCCAGGGTCACGGTCGCACCGAACTTCACGGTGTTGCCGGTCAGCTTGGCCGGGTCGATGACCTCCGCCCGGCTGATCTTGTCCTCAAGCTCCAGCACGCGGCCTTCAATGAAGCTCTGACGTTCGCGCGCCGCGTGATACTCGGCGTTTTCCGAAAGGTCGCCATGTTCGCGGGCTTCCGCGATGGCTTTGATGACCGCCGGGCGTTCGGTGATCTTAAGGTGCTTCAATTCCTCCTGGAGGCGGTTGAAGCCCGCCGCTGTCATCGGAACTTTTTCCATGTTCGGTCCATCACCGCTTGCAGTCGTTCGACCTGTCCAAAGCGACATCAAGGACGAAGACGGCGCGGAGGAGGTCCGCCGCGCCGTCGTCCGTCCTTAATACGATCCGCTAAGGTACGACTGCAACGGGGCGACTTCAAGGCTGCCGTTCCGGAGTGCGGCAATCGCTTCCACTGCCGCGCGTGCTCCCGCTACGGTGGTGTAATACGGAATGTTGTAGGTCAGCGCGGTGCGACGCAGGCTGAAGCTGTCGGCCAGCGCCTGGGCGCCTTCCGTGGTGTTGATGACAAGATGCACGTCGCCGTTGATCATGGCGTCGACGATGTGCGGCTGGCCTTCCACCACCTTGTTGATGGTCTCCGCCGGCACGCCGGCATCGCTCAGCACCTTGGCGGTGCCGGAGGTGGCGAGGATGCGGAAGCCCATCTCGTGCAGCTTCTTGGAGATCACCGCCAGCGCCGGCTTGTCGTGGTCCTTGACCGAGACGAAGACGCTGCCCTTGACCGGCAGGGTGACGCCGGCGCCGAGCTGCGCCTTGGCGAAGGCCAGCGCGAAGTTGTGGTCGAGGCCCATGACCTCGCCCGTCGACTTCATCTCCGGACCCAGCACGATGTCGACGCCGGGGAAGCGGGCGAAGGGGAAGACCGCTTCCTTGACCGCGGTGTGCGGCGGGGTCGGGCCGTTCAGGGTGAAGGAGGACAGCTTCTCCCCCGCCATGACGCGGGCCGCGATCTTGGCGATGGCGGTGCCGGTGGCCTTGGCGACGAAGGGCACCGTGCGGCTGGCGCGCGGGTTGACCTCCAGGATGTAGACGGTGCCGTCCTTGACCGCGAACTGCACGTTCATCAGACCGACCACCTTCAGCGCATGGGCGAGCGCGTCCGACTGGCGGTTGATCTCGGCGATGATGTCGGCCGGCAGCGTGTAGGGCGGCAGGGCGCAGGCGCTGTCGCCGGAATGGATGCCGGCCTCCTCGATGTGCTCCATCACGCCGGCGACATAGACGTCGGTGCCGTCGCAGACGACGTCGACGTCGACCTCGATGGCGTCCTGCAGGTAGCTGTCGATCAGCACCGGGTTCTTGCCCGACACCTGCACGGCGGTGCCCATGTAGCGCTGGAGACCGGCCATGTCGTGGACGATCTCCATCGCCCGGCCGCCCAGCACGTAGGACGGACGGATGACGACCGGGAAGCCGATGCGGGTGGCGACCGCCTCGGCCTCTTCCAGCGAGCGGGCGAGGCCGTTGGCCGGCTGCTTCAGGTTCAGCTCATGCAGCAGCTTCTGGAAGCGCTCGCGGTCCTCGGCCAGATCGATGGCGTCGGGCGAGGTGCCCAGGATCGGGATGCCGGCGGCCTCCAGCGCGGCGGCGAGCTTCAGCGGGGTCTGGCCGCCGAACTGCACGATGCAGCCCAGGACGTTGCCCTTGCGCTGCTCGACCCGCACCAGCTCCACCACGTCCTCGGCCGTCAGCGGCTCGAAATACAGGCGGTCGGCGGTGTCGTAGTCGGTGGAGACGGTCTCCGGGTTGCAGTTGACCATGATGGTCTCGATGCCGGCCTCCTGCAGGGCGTAGACGGCATGGACGCAGCAATAGTCGAACTCGATGCCCTGGCCGATGCGGTTCGGACCGCCGCCGAGGATGACGACCTTCTTCGCTTCGGTCGGCTCGGACTCGCACTCCGCCTCGCCGGTCCCATCGGTCTCGTAGGTCGAGTACATGTAGGGGGTGGCGGACGCGAATTCGGCGGCGCAGGTGTCGATGCGCTTGTAGACCGGGGTGACGCCGGCCATGCGCCGCGCCGCGGCGACCGCCGCCTCGCTGGTCTTGGCCAGTTCGGCCAGGCGGGCGTCGGAGAAGCCCATCTGCTTCAGCTTCAGCCAGCCGGCCTTGTCGGTCGGCAGGCCGCCGTCGCGGATCGCCGCCTCACGGTCGGTGATCTCCTTGATCTGTTCAAGGAACCACGGGTCGTACTTGGAGACGGCCTGCACCTCGTCCACCGAGAAGCCGTGGCGGAAGGCCTGGGCGATGACCAGCAGGCGGTCGGGCGTCGGGGTGGCCAGCGCGCCGCGGATGGCGGTGCGGTCCGGGTTCTCCTCCCCGCCGATCTTCAGCTCGTTGAAGCCGGTCAGGCCGGTCTCCATCGAGCGCAGCGCCTTCTGCACCGACTCCTGGAAGGTGCGGCCGATCGACATCGCCTCGCCCACCGACTTCATCGAGGTGGTCAGCAGCGGCTCCGACCCCTTGAACTTCTCGAAGGTGAAGCGCGGCATCTTGGTGACGACGTAGTCGATCGTCGGCTCGAAGCTCGCGGGCGTGGTGCCGGTGATGTCGTTGGTCAGCTCGTCCAGGCGGTAGCCGACGGCCAGCTTGGCGGCGATCTTGGCGATCGGGAAGCCGGTGGCCTTCGACGCCAGCGCCGAGGAGCGCGACACGCGCGGGTTCATCTCGATCACGATAAGGCGGCCGTTGGCCGGGTTGACCGCGAACTGGACGTTCGAGCCGCCGGTGTCCACCCCGATCTCGCGCAGCACCGCGATCGAGGCGTTGCGCATGATCTGGTATTCCTTGTCCGTCAGCGTCAGCGCCGGGGCGACCGTGATCGAGTCGCCGGTGTGGACGCCCATCGGATCGATGTTCTCGATGGAGCAGACGATGATGCAGTTGTCGGCGCCGTCGCGCACGACCTCCATCTCATACTCCTTCCAGCCCAGCACCGACTCCTCGATCAGCACCTCGCCGACCGGGCTGGCGCGCAGGCCGCCGCGCACGATGTCCTCGAACTCCGCCCGGTTGTAGGCGATGCCGCCGCCGGTGCCGGCCAGCGTGAAGCTGGGACGGATGATGGCGGGCAGGCCCACCAGTTCCAGCGCCTCCATGCCCTCGTCCAGCGTGCGGACCATGCGCGACTTGGGGGATTCCAGGCCGAGCTTGTCCATGGCGTCGCGGAACAGGATGCGGTCCTCGGCCTTGGCGATGACGTCGCGCTTGGCGCCGATCATCTCCACGCCGAGCCGCTCCAGCGTGCCGTCGTCGGACAGCGCCATCGCCGTGTTCAGCGCGGTCTGGCCGCCCATGGTCGGCAGCAGGGCGTCGGGACGCTCCTTCTCCAGGATCTTGGCGACGACGGCCGGGGTGATCGGCTCGATGTAGGTGGCGTCGGCCAGACCGGGGTCGGTCATGATGGTGGCCGGGTTGGAGTTGACGAGGATGACCCGGTAGCCTTCCTCGCGCAGCGCCTTGCACGCCTGAACGCCGGAATAGTCGAACTCGCAAGCCTGTCCGATGACGATCGGACCCGCGCCGATGATGCAGATGGATTTGATGTCGGTGCGTTTGGGCATGGGTCCGCTTCTCTGAAGTGTGGTCAGCCGAAAACCCCCCGGCGCCGGAGGACCGGAGACGGAGAGCGGGGATGGGCATGTCGTGCAAGGCCCCCTTATAGGGGGTTCCGGGCCGGGGGGGAAGGGGTGGCATGGATGCCACCCTCGCATGACTGAATCTCGGGCAGGACAGTTCCGGCCCATGCGGCCCTTGAACCGATGGGGAAAGGGACGCATCAATTCCCATTCTCCCGTTTCGCATACCCTTTGGAGATACGCCCCGATGAGCCACGCATTCGCCAAGGACAGCCGCGCCTGCGCCGCCTGCGTCTCGTGGGGTGGGGAGCGCGCGCTGTCGGAGGACAACACGCTGGTGTACGTGGCCCGCCACGGGGTGGAGGGCGAATGCCGCACCGCCAGCAGCCAGGACTACCGCCGCATCACCAAGGGCTATCACACCTGCACCGCCTGGGCGCCGCTGCCGATGCTGAAGAAGCATGGCGGGCGGATCGGCCACACGCCGGCGGGACAGGCGCACACGCTGGTCACCGCCGCGGCCTCGCGGCCGGTGCCCCAACCCGTTTCGCAGGCGTCTTCCCAGTTGGTGCCGCCCGCCGCCGCCTTCGCCGCGGCCCCGGTCGTCACCCCGGTGATCGACGCACCGCCGCCGCCCTGCCGGGCCGACGTCATCGATGTGGAGCAGACGCCGCAGGTCCGCATCCTCTACACCCACTGGGTGAGGCTGAAGCGCAAGCGCCGCATGCCGCTGGCGACCGAGATCGACACCGCCCAGGTGCGGGAGAGCGTGCCGCGCATCGCCCTGATGGAGCCGACCGCCGACGGCAGCGACTTCGTCTACAAATCCTGCGGCCGCGCCCTGCAACGCCGGCTGGCCGAACGGCCGACGACGCGGCGGGTGAGCGACTGCCATCCGGAACAGGCGGCGCAGCGCTGGCTGTCCGACCTGCGCGCCTGCCTGGAAAGCGGCGAACCGCGCTGCCTGCTGGTGCGTGACGACCCGATGCTGCCGGGGGCGAAGTTCGTCGAACTGCTGCTGCCGCTGGCCGATGTCGAAGGCGGACCGGCGACGCGCGTGCTGGCCTACCGCCATGTGCCGGGTGGCTGAGGGGGCGGCGATGGGCGAGGAGAAGGATGGGGCGAAAGAGGGGCGGAAGGGAGAAGGACCAGGGCCGGAGATCGTCGGTGTCTGGCCGGCGGCGGTGTGGATCATCGTCGGTGCCGGGCATTACCTGAACGACCCCGACCATTTTGCCGGCTGGAAGGGAGCCTTGTACTTCGTGTTCGGCACCGGGATGGTGGCGCTGGTTGGCGGCATCGCCAGCCTGTCGGCCCGCCGCACCGTCGCCGGCATCCAGGAACGCCTGCTGAAGGAGGTCCGCCACCGCCGCGACCTGACCACCTGGGCCATCGCGCTGGGACTGCGCGGGCTGGTGGGTTTGGGCGAGGCGGTGCTGGTGACGCTGCTGGCGCTGTCGGTGGTGGCGATGCTGGGGTAGGTGCTGGCTTCGAATGCCCCCTCCCTAACCCTCCCCCCACGTTCCGTGGGAGAGGGAACTCCGCTTCTCTGCGACTGACTCCCTCTCCCGCCTCTGGCGGGGGAGGGTTGGGGAGGGGGCATTCGCCAGCCGACACGTTTCCCGTGAAACGCAAACAGCCCCGCTCCTTCCGGAGACGGGGCTGTTGCAGCAACCTAAGCTTTACTTCTGGCTGGTCTTCATGCTCCAGCCCGGCTCGACGCCATGCATGTCGGGCAGGCGGTGGGCGATGCCCTTGTGGCAGTCGATGCAGGTGTTCTCGCCGGTGAACAGGTAGGTCTCGTGCATCTTCGCGGCGCGCGGGTTCTGCTTGGTGATGTCCATCGAATCGGCGCTGTGGCAGTTGCGGCACTCCAGCGAGTTGTTCGCCTTCAACCGCGCCCATTCGTGCTCAGCCAGTTCGCGGCGCTTGTCCAGGAACTTCTCGCGCGTGTCGATGGTGCCGAAAATCTTGCCCCAGACCTCCTTCGACGCCTGCATCTTGCGGGCGATCTTGTCGGTCCACTGGTGTGGGACGTGGCAGTCCGGGCAGCTGGCGCGCACGCCCGAGCGGTTGGTGAAGTGGATGGTCTGCTTCAGCTCCTCATAGGGATTGTCACGCATCTCGTGGCAGCTGATGCAGAAGGCTTCCTTATTGGTGGCCTCCAGGGCGGTATTGAAGCCGCCCCAGAAGACGACGCCGGCGATGAAGCCGCCCAACGTCAGAAAGCCCAGGCTGAAATGGACGCTGGGACGGGCGAACAGCCGCCACAGGCACAGCACTGCGTCGCGGATTTTCATTTCTGGCCGCCTTGGGCATGGCCCAGGACCGAGTCGAAGTCTTGGAAGCTGTTGGGGACGATCGGCTGGGCGTCGGTCTGCGGCACATGGCACTGGGTGCAGAAGTAGCGGCGAGCCGCCACCGTGCCCAGCGTCTGGCCGTCACGGTCCTGGAAATGCGTGACCGACAGCATCGGCGCCTGCGAGCCCGCCGTGTTGCGGCGGTCGTGACAGGTCAGGCACTTGTTGATGTTCAGGTCGATCTGATAGTCGCGGATGGCGTGCGGGATCAGCGGCGGCTGGTCGGCGTAGTTGCGCACGCGCTTCTGGTCGTCGGTGATCTCGCGGTGGGTCGCCTCGGCCGGCACGTCCAGCGTGATCGGGTGGTTGGTGGAGGGGACCTTGATCCCCCCCACGGTGCCGGTGCCGCTGGAAACCGCGGGCTTGTCGGCGGCCACGCCGCTGGTGGCGACGCCGATGGTCAGGGCCGGGATGCCGGCCAGCAGGGCCAGCGCGGCAATCAGGAAACGGGTCTTCATGATGCCGGCACTCCTCAGGCGTTCACGACGGGCGTGATCTTGACCGCGCATTTCTTGTAGTCGGTCTGCTTGCTGATGGGATCGGTGGCGTCGAGCGTCACCTTGTTGATGAGGACCGTCTGGTCGAAGAAGGGAACGAAGACCAGGCCGCGCGGCGGCTTGTTGCGTCCGCGCGTCTCGACCCGCACCCGCACCTCGCCACGGCGGGAGGTGACGCGCACCTCCTGGCCGCGCCGGACGTTCAGCTCCTTGGCGTCGTCGGGGTGCATGAAGACCACGGCATTCGGGAAGGCCTTGCGCAGTTCGGGAACCCGCATGGTCATCGATCCGCTGTGCCAGTGCTCGATCACGCGGCCGGTGCTGAGCCAGAACGGATAGTCGGCATCGGGCGCCTCGGCCGGCGGCTCGTAGGGCAGGGCGAAGACGTTGGCCTTGCCGTCCTTGTTGCCGTAGAAGCGCATGCCCTCGCCCGCCTTCACATACGGGTCGGAGCCCTCACGATAGCGCCACTTGGTCTCCTTGCCGTCCACCACCGGCCAGCGCAGGCCGCGTTCCTGGTGGTACTGGTCGAAGGGAGCCAGATCGTGGCCATGGCCGCGGCCAAAGGCGGCATATTCCTCGAACAGGCCCTTCTGGACGTAGAAGCCGGCTTCCTTGGCCTCAAAGTTGTTGTAGTTCGAGTCGAGGTCGGACAGCGGGAAACGGTCGACCTGACCGTTGCGGAACAGCACGTCGTAGAGGGTCTTGCCGCGCAGCTCCGGCTTCTTGTTCAGCAGCTCTTCCGGCCAGACCTCTTCCACGGTGAAGCGCTTGGAGAACTGCATGATCTGCCACAGGTCGGAGCGTGCGCCGTCCGGCGCGTCGACCAGCTGGCGCCACAGCTGGGTGCGGCGCTCGGCGTTGCCGTAACCGCCCTCCTTCTCCACCCACATGGCGGTGGGCAGGATCAGGTCGGCGGCCAGCGCCGTGACGGTCGGGTAGGGATCGGAGACGACGATGAAGTTCTCCGGGTTGCGGTAGCCGGGGAAGGTCTCCTTCGCCGTGTTCGGGGCCGTCTGCATGTTGTTGTTGCACATGACCCAGTAGGCGTTGAGCTTGCCGTCCTTGAGCATGCGGTCCTGCTGGACGGCGTGATAGCCGACCTTGTCGGGGATAGTCCCCTCCGGCAGCTTCCAGATCTCCTCGGCGTGGCGGCGGTGCTCGGGGTTGGTCACCACCATGTCGGCGGGCAGCCGGTGGGAGAAGGTGCCGACCTCGCGCGCGGTGCCGCAGGCCGACGGCTGGCCGGTCAGCGAGAAGGGACCGTTGCCGGGCTGCGAGATTTTGCCGGTCAGCAGGTGGATGTTGTAGCAGAGGTTGTTGGCCCAGACGCCGCGGACATGCTGGTTGAAGCCCATGGTCCAGAAGGACACGACCTTCACCTTCGGGTCGGCGTACAGCTCGGCCAGCGCCTCCAGCCGGTTCTTCGGCACGCCCGACAGCTCGTGCGCCTTGTCCAGCGTGTAGGGTTCGACGAACTTGGCGAACTCCTCGAAGCTGATCGGGTCGGAGTCGTTGGCCTTGTCGGCGTTCTTCGCCTTCTTCTCCAAGGGGTTGTCGGGACGCAGGCCATAGCCGATGTCGTCACGGCCGCGCTTGAAGTTGCAGTGCTTCTCGACGAATTCCTTGTTCACCCGGCCGGTCTTGATGATGTGGTTGGCGATGTAGTTCAGGATCGCCAGATCGGACCCGGGGGTGAAGACCAGGCCGATGTCGGCGAGGTCGAAGCTGCGGTGCTCGTAGGTCGACAGGACGGCAACCTTGCAGCCGGGGTGGCTGAGGCGGCGGTCGGTGACGCGCGTCCAAAGGATGGGGTGCATCTCCGCCATGTTGGAGCCCCACAGCACGAAGGCGTCGGCCTGCTCCATGTCGTCGTAGCAGCCCATCGGCTCGTCCATGCCGAAGGTGCGCATGAAGCCGGCCACCGCCGACGCCATGCAGTGGCGGGCGTTCGGGTCCAGGTTGTTGGAGCGCAGGCCGGCCTTCATCAGCTTGGACGCGGCATAGCCCTCATAGATGGTCCACTGGCCGGAGCCGAACATGCCGACGGCGGTCGGACCCTTCTTCTTCAGGGTCTCCTTCCACTTCTGCGCCATGATGTCGAAGGCGGCGTCCCACGTGATCGGCTCGAACTCGCCATCCTTGTCGAACTTGCCGTCCTTCATGCGCAGCAGCGGCTGGTTCAGCCGGTCCTCGCCATACATGATCTTCGACAGGAAATAGCCCTTCACGCAGTTCAGGCCGCGGTTCACCTCGGCCTTCACGTCGCCGTGGGTGGCGACCACGCGGCCGTCCTTGACGCCGACCATCACGCTGCAGCCGGTGCCGCAGAAGCGGCAGGGGGCCTTGGACCAGTTCAGCTTGGCGCCTTCACCGGTCAGGATGTTGGCGGCGGATGCGGGCAGCGAGATTCCGGCCGCCGCGGCGGCGGCAGCGGCGGCTTGCGCCTTCAGGTATTCGCGGCGGGACAGGAACATGGCAAGGAGACTCCAGTCTTGGAGGAAATTCGGTCGGAAGAGCGGATGCGGCGCGCCCGGATGGCGGTGCCGTCAGGCGGCGTCGATCGCGTCCGCGGGTTCATAGTGGTGGTAGACCATGGTGGTGCTGTGCACGCCGGGGACGGCGTTCAGCACGGCGATGCGGTCGACGACCTCGGCCGCGCTGGCGGTGACCAGGGTCACCACCGCCTTGCCGTTCTCCGCCGCGCACCACTCCAGCCCGGCGACGGAGGCCGCCGCCTCGCGCACCGCATCGGTGCGGTCGGGGCTGTGCTGGATGACGAGGCTGGAGATGTGGACTTCGGGGGCGCGGGGCATGTCGGGGACTCAGTGGGTGAGGAGCTGGTACATCCAGATCGAGAAGCCGTAGGCGGAGACGGTGCCGACGGCGATCACCGGCCAGACCAGGAATGCCAGCGACAGGAACATCAGCCCTTCGGCCCGGCGGGTCGGGGCCGGCGCGGAGTCGGTCGCCTTCCGGTCGGACGGATGGGACAGGACGGGGGAGGGGATGGGCCTCATGGCGGCACTCTCGGGCAGAGCGGGAATGGATCGGGCGGAAACGGGTGGAGCCGGTCGCGGCAACCAGTCCTTTTGGTTGGTCCTTAGGTACCGGTTTTCGGCCCTGAGTATCGGTACTTTCCGGTGGACTGGAATTGATACAGGTCAAGCGGAGCCGTACACGCCCTGTGACGGAATGGCGCCTTGCGCCGCGCGGGCGCTCCGGCCCCGGCTGCGCTAGACTGGCGCCGTGGGCATGAACCGGAAGCTCCGGTTTGCGATAGGATGGACCATGGATTTGCTGCGCTCCTACTGGTCGTCGGCCGAACTGGTGACCAACGGGTTGATTCTCCTTCATCTTTTAGGGGCTTTGGCGGTCGGGCTGCTGCTGGGGTACGAGCGCAGCTATCACGGCCGGGCGGCTGGGATGCGGACCTATGGGCTGGTCTGCCTGGCGTCAGCCGCGCTGACGGTGGTCAACGCCTACCCGTCGATGTGGTATGGCGGCATCGGGACGCAGGGGGCGGCGCAGGGGGTGGCGCTGGCCGGGGATCCGACGCGGGTGATCCAGGGCATCGTCACCGGCATCGGCTTCCTCGGCGCCGGGGTCATCATGCGCGAAGGGCTGTCGATCCGCGGCCTGTCCACCGCCGCGTCGATCTGGGCGACCTCGGCCATCGGCGTCATCATCGGGCTCGGCTTCTATGCGGCGGCCATCGCCGGAGCGGTGCTGTCCATCCTGGTGATGAGCCTGCTGCGGCCGATCGAGCGGCTGCTGCCCCACCAGTCGGTGGTCCATCTGACGCTGGTTTTCCCCCGCGACAAGGCGCCGCCGCCGGAGGCGTTGCGGGCGCAGGCCAAGGCGCACGGGTTCGAGGTGATCGACTGGGCCTTTCACCTCGCCAGCGGCAGCGGCCAGTTCGAATGCCAGCTGGTGCTGCAGGGAAAGGGCGATCCCGATCCGATGGCGCTGGTCGGCGCCCTCGCCTCGACCGACGCCGTCGTGGAGTTCAGGCTGTCCCCCTCGCGCATCTGAGCCGGACTAAAAAAGGCACGGAAATTCAGGAAGACAAAATGCATACCAGCTTAATCTTTTCCTAAAACTTTAGCTTTATCGATGCCTTACGATGACGACGGACTTGAACAACGGCCGTGAGGACGGAAGCGGGAAGGGCTGGGTGCCGGCCCGGCGGACCGCCGGCGGCACACGCGACGAGGCTCCCGCGGCTTCGATGTCCGTTCGTCTTCGCCGGATCGCAAGGCTGTTCGTCCTGCTCTGGGCGGCCCTGCCGTGGTTCGCCGGTGCGGCGCATGCGGCGGCAGCGGCCGTGGAGCCAGTGCTGCTTGGCCCCGCCACCACCAGCGCGACTCTGGCCGGCCATTTCGCCCGGCTGGTCGATCCCGACCGCAAGCTGGACTTCGCCGAGGTTCTGAAAGCCGATGCCGACGGCGGGATGGAGCCGCGGGAGGATTTCCGCGGTGCCGGCCAGACCCGTGATATCCATTGGTACCGCTTCGACCTGATGCGGGCACCCGGCGCCCCGGCGGACTGGCTGCTGGAGATGGGCGAAGCCTATATCGACCACCTCGACCTGTTCATTCCAAAGGCCATGGGGCCAAAGGCGACGGCAGCAGCAGGACGGCCGCAGGAGCCCGCCGCCTACCGGCTGGTCCGGCTGGGCGATTTCGTTCCCTTCAGCCAGCGGCCGATGAAGACCCGGCTGCACGCCCTGCCGCTGACCCTGCCGGAAGGAAAGCCGGTCTCGCTCTATCTGCGCGTCGATTCGGTCAGCGCCATCCGCCTGTCGGCGCGGGTGTGGACGCCCGCCGCCTATATCGGCCATCAGACAACCGATCTGCTGTTCCAGGGGCTGTTCCTGGGGGTGCTGGGCATTCTGGTCCTGGGCTATGTCGCGCTGGGCCTGCTTCTGCGCGACGGGGCGCTGCTGGCCTACACCGGCTATGTCGCCACCGTCTTCTGTTACTACCTGTTCGCCAACGGCATCGCCGCCACCCTGCTGCCGGACCTGCCGGGCTGGTTCATGAACATGATGGTGGGCAGCAGCGGTTTCCTGGGCTTCGCCGCGGCGCTGATCATGTGGGTGTACATCCTCGATCTGCGGACCCGCGCACCCTGGCTGCGCCGCTGTTACCAGGGGCTGGCGCTGCTGGCCCTGCTGATGCTGCCGTCGACGGTCTCTCCGCTCTATACCCTGACCAACCCGATCGTGACGGTGTCGGCGCTGATCGTGGTGGTGGTCGCGCTGGTGCTGACCGCGCGGATGGCCTGGCTGAACCGCGACGACCCGACCCCGCGCTTCTATCTTGCCAGCACTCTGGTGTCGCTGACCGGATTGACCATGGCGCAACTGATCCTGCGGGGCATCCTGCCTGCCGACTTCTTCATTGCCGATCCCTACCAAGTCGCTTCGATGCTGGCGGTGCTGGTGCTGGGCACCGGTCTGGCCCTGCGCATCGGCCGTCTGCAGACGGAGCGGCTGCGCGCCCGCGAGGAGTCGGCCTTCGCCAACAAGCGGGCGGAGGAGCAGCGCAGCTTCGTCGCCATGCTGTCGCACGAATTCCGCACCCCGCTGGCCTCCATCGACAGCGCCGCGCAGATGATCGAACTGTCGGGCGCGGTGGAGGCGCCGTCGGCGCTGACCCGGCTGCAGCGCATCCGCAACACCACCCGCAAGATGGCGGATCTGGTGGAACTGTTCCTGTCCGCCGACGCGCTGGACCAGGGGGCGCTGGCCCTGAAGCCGGAGCCGGTGGTGCTGGGCCAGCTGTTGGAGGAGGTTCGGGCCGGACTGACGGGGACGGAGGCGGAAGAGCGTCTGGAGTTGTCGGTGGAGGCACCCGACCGCGCGCTTCTGGCCGACGCGCCGTTCCTGGGGGTGGCGATCGGCAATCTGGTACAGAATGCGCTGCGCTACTCGCCTCCGGACACGCCGGTCCGGGTGAGCGCCGGCGATGATGGGGGCGGCATCGTCATCCGCGTCGCCGACCAGGGCCGCGGCATGAGCTCCGACGAGGTGGAGCGCATCGGCTCGATCTATTTCCGCGCCTCGTCCTCGCGCGGGACCAAGGGGTCGGGGCTGGGGCTCTACATGACGCAGAAGATCGTCGCCGCCCATGGCGGAACCTTGACGGTGGAGAGCATGCGCGACCAGGGCTCGGTCTTCACCATCAGGCTGCCCGATGACGGCGGAAAGCTGACGGCCGTCGACAGGCTCGCCGCGCAATAGCGGCGGCGGCTCAGTAGAGCGACTTCGAAATCCGTTCCGCCAGCGAGCGGTCATAGGCGTCGCCGCCTTCGCGCCCGGCACTGGCCTCCGCCAGCAAGGCCCCCACCGAGGGCAGGCTGCTCCGCGCCATCTGCGCTGCCGGATCCCAAAGGCGGGAACGCAGCAGGGCGCGGGCGCACTGGAAGAACACCGTCTCGATGGTGACCACCAGCACCGACTTCGGCGCCTTGCCGTCGACGGCGAAGCTGTCGCAGAGCACCGGATCGGCGTCGATCACGGCGCGGCCGTTGACTCGCAACGTCTCGTTCAGGCCCGGCACCAGGAACAGCAGCCCGACCCGCGGATCGGCCAGGATGTTGCGCAGGCTGTCGATGCGGTTGTTGCCGCGGCGGTCGGGGATCAGCAGCGTGCGGTCGTCGGCAACCCGGACGAAGCCCGGCCCGTCGCCGCGCGGCGAGGCGTCAAGCCCGCCCGGCCCGCTGGTGGCGAGGACGAAGAAGGGCGATGCCTCGATCAGCGCGCGATAGCCGGGGGTCAGCGCCGGCACCTCCTTGGCGATGGAAGGGCCGGCCGGCTCGCCATAGAGAGCCTCCAGCGCGGCGAGGTCGGTGATGAGGCTGCTCATTTCGACTCCAGCAGGAAATAGACGAAGTCGATCGACGGCGCGTCCAGCCCGAACTGGCTCAGCAGCGTGTGCGCCTGCCCACGGTGGTGGGTTTGGTGATTGAAGATATGGGTGACGATCTGAGCGAAGGGCAGCTCATAGGGCGTGCCGGCCATGCTGCGGTAGGAGAGGACCGACTCGAACCGCTCGGCCGGAGTCGCGGCGACCACGCGCAGGATGCGCTCGTCCTCCGCCTCGCGGGCGGCGCGCAGGCCGGCGAAGTCGTCGTAAAGGATTTCGTCGAGCGACGACGGCTTCGGCCCGCTGCCCTCGATCCGCTCCAGCCACACCCGGTCGGCGACCAGGATGTGGTTCAGCGTGCCGCGGAGCGAGCCGAAGAAGGCGCCGCGATCCTCGCGAAACTGGGCGTCGGACAGCTGGGCCGCCACCTCGTACAGGCGGCGGTTGGCCCAGCGGTTGTAGCGGGCGAGGGTCTCGAATTGGGGCTTGGGGTCCATGAGAAGCCTCTTACGGGGGAGAGAGGATCAAACCCCCGCGCGCTTGGCCGACAGGCCGGCGTGGGACAGTAGAACCTCGCGCTTGCCCTGGTGGTTGGCGGGGCCGACCACACGCTCGGTCTCCATCCGCTCGACCAGACGGGCGGCGCGGTTGTAGCCGATCTGCAGCTGGCGCTGGATGAAGCTGACCGACACCTTCCCCTCGCGCACCACGAGGTTGACGGCCTGCATGTAGAGGTCGTCGCCGGTCGCGGCCGAACCGCCCTCCTCGTCCTCCACCGCGGCGGTTTCCTCTTCCTCCTCGGTGATGGCGGTGACGTAGTTGGGGGCGCCCTGGGCCTTGACGTACTGGACGATCTCCTCGACCTCCGAATCGGAGACGAAGGGGCCGTGGACACGGGTGATGCGGCCGCCGCCCTGCATGTACAGCATGTCGCCCTGGCCCAGCAGCTGCTCCGCCCCGGCTTCGCCCAGGATGGTGCGGCTGTCGATCTTGCTGGTGACCTGGAAGCTGATGCGGGTCGGGAAGTTGGCCTTGATGGTGCCGGTGATGACGTCGACCGACGGACGCTGAGTCGCCATGATCAGGTGGATGCCGGCGGCGCGCGCCATCTGGGCGAGGCGCTGGATCGCCGCCTCGATTTCCTTGCCGGCGACCAGCATCAGGTCGGCCATCTCGTCGACGATCACGACGATGTAGGGCAGCGGCGTCGGTTCCGACGGCGTCAGGTCGAAGACGTTCTCCGGCTCGCCCGGCGCCGGGGTGCGGCGGGGCATCTTCTCGCCATTGGCGATCATCTCCGTCATGCGGGCGTTGTAGCCCTCAATGTTGCGCACGCCGAGCTTGGACATCGCCTCGTAGCGGCTTTCCATCTCGCGCACGGCCCAGCGCAATGCCACCACCGCCTTCTTGGGGTCGGTGACGACGGGGGTCAGCAGGTGCGGGATGCCGTCATAGACCGACAGCTCCAGCATCTTGGGATCGACCATGATGAAGCGGCAGCGCTCCGGCGGCAGCCGGTAGAGCAGCGACAGGATCATGGTGTTGATCGCCACCGACTTGCCCG
>NZ_LGQY01000089.1:0-35898 GCF_003116065.1 Azospirillum sp. TSO5
GGGGGGGGGGGGGGGGGGACGCGCGGCGTGCCTCTCCCAAGACTCCACGCAGTGCCTCCCCCTCACCCCGACCCTCTCCCCGGGGGGGAGAGGGGGATATTCCCCTTGGACGAGTGGGGGATATGGCGCGGGTTGCGCAGGCAAAGCCCACTGAATACATAACGGGGCGCGCGCGCGATCTGCGGATGAACGCCACGGATGTGGAAAAGATCGTCTGGCAGAAGCTGCGCAATGCCCAGCTCGGCGCGAAATTCCGGCGGCAGGAGCCGATCCTTGGCTTCGTCGCCGACTTCGTCGCCCATGACCATCGCCTGATCATCGAACTGGACGGCGGCCAGCATGCCGAGCAGCGCGCAGCCCATGACGAAAGGCGGGCGCGCATGCTGGAGCAGGCCGGCTTCCGCATCCTGCGCTTCTGGAACACCGATGTGATCGACAACCTTGACGGCGTGCTGGAGACCATCCGCGCGCGTCTCGAAGAGACCCCCATTCTTCGCAGCCAGCCCTCGGGCCGGGAGTTCCCATGATCGCCAAGCTGACCGGCATCGTCGATTCCACCGGCACCGACTGGGTCGTGCTCGACGTGAACGGCGTCGGTTACCTGCTGTCCTGCTCCAACCGCACCCTGTCGCGCATGGCGGTGGGGGAGCGGGCCTCGCTGGTGGTCGAAACCTTTATCCGCGAGGAGCGCATCGTCCTGCACGGCTTCGGCGAGCAGGCGGAGCGGGAGTGGTTCAAGCTGCTGACCACCATCCAGGGCGTCGGCGCCCGGCTGGCGCTGTCGATCCTGGGCGTGCTCGATCCCGACCAGCTGACCCGCGCCATCGCCTCGCAGGACAAGACCGCGCTGGTGCGGGCCGACGGCGTCGGGCCGAAGGTGGCGGCACGCATCCTGAACGAGCTGAAGGACAAGGTCGGCAATCTGGCGCTCGGCCCCGCGGCGACCGCGGGCGCGCCGGCCGGCAAGGGCGCCCCCGCCGCCGTTCCGGGAGCCACCCCGGCGCTGGCCGACGCGGTGTCGGCGCTGGTCAATCTCGGCTATGGCCGGTCGGAGGCCTTCGGCGCGGTCGTCGCCGCCGGGCGGGTGCTGGGCGATGACGCCGGCGTGTCCGATCTGATCCGCCAGGGCCTCAAGGAACTGAGCCAATGAGCGACCCTAATTCCGACCGTCTGGTCCAGCCGGGTCAGGGGCACGGCGACTCATCCGAGTCGTCGATCCGTCCGCTGTCGCTCGCCGAGTTCATCGGCCAGCGGCAGGCGCGCGAGAACCTGTCGATCTTCATCCAGGCCGCCCGCTCCCGCAACGAGGCGCTGGACCATGTGCTGCTGTTCGGCCCCCCCGGCCTGGGCAAGACCACGCTGGCGCAGATCGTGGCGCGTGAGCTGGGCGTCGGCTTCCGCGCCACCTCCGGCCCGGTCATCGCGCGTGCCGGCGATCTGGCGGCGTTGCTGACCAATCTGCAGCCGCACGACGTCCTCTTCATCGACGAGATTCATCGCCTTAATCCCGCCGTGGAAGAGGTGCTCTATCCCGCCATGGAGGATTTCCAGCTCGACCTCATCATCGGCGAAGGCCCGTCGGCGCGGTCCATCCGGATCGACCTGCCGCCCTTCACCCTCGTCGGCGCCACGACGCGCAGCGGCCTGATCACGCGCCCGCTGCGCGAACGCTTCGGCATTCCCGTGCGCCTGCAATTCTACGAGCCGGACGAGTTGGAGCTGATCGTGCGCCGCGCCGCCGGCGTGCTGGGCATGGGCATCACGCCGGAGGGCGCGCGCGAGATCGCCAACCGCTCGCGCGGAACGCCCCGCGTGTCGGGCCGGCTGCTGCGCCGAGTGCGCGATTTCGCCGCAGTGGCGGGCGTGGAGGAGGTTGACAAGCGAGTCGCCGATGCCGCGCTGACCCGGCTGGAGGTCGACCGGCTCGGGCTGGACAGCATGGACCGCCGCTATCTCGGGCTGGTCGCCAACAACTATGGCGGCGGGCCGGTGGGTGTCGAGACGCTGGGTGCCGCTCTGGGTGAACAGCGCGACGTGCTGGAGGAGGTGGTCGAACCCTACCTGATCCAGCAGGGCTTCCTGCAGCGCACGCCGCGCGGGCGCATGCTGACCGACCAGGGCTTCCGCTATCTCGGCCTCAACCCGCCGAATGCGCCGCTCCGTCAGCTCGACCTGCTGGACCGGGTTCCCGACCCGACCGAAGGCCCCACGGACGAGGGCGACGATGAGTAACGTCGCTCCTTCCCTGTCGGGCCGGTTCGCGGAGGACGGCACGCATCGTTATCCGCTGCGGGTCTATTACGAGGACACCGACGCCGGCGGCATCGTCTACCACGCCAATTACCTGCGATTCGCGGAGCGGGCGCGGACGGAGATGCTGTACCTGATGGGCTTCCGTCAGAAGGAGATGGCGGAGGGTTTGGGCGATGTCACAGGTGTGTCATTTGCGGTACGGCGCCTGACCATCGATTTTGACGCCCCTGCCAAGCTGGAGGACACGCTTGAAGTGGAAACCCGAATCGTCGATATCCGCGGAGCCTCCTTCGCAGTTGCACAAGTCATTCGCCGCGACGGTCGCGTGCTGGCGCGCGCCGACCTGCAGCTGGTGACGATCAACCGGGCCGGGCGGGCCGTGCGCCTTCCCGAACCGGTGAAAGCGGCGATGGAGTCGCTGCACGCAAAGCAAAGCTCTCTTCCGCCTGTCTGACCCTGATCGACCTTTTCCCTTCCACATCCCCGTGCCAACAGCGCAACCGCGAGACTGACTGCGATGGACGCCCTGCAAACCGCCCAACTGGCCGGCAACGCCGCCACGACGGCACATGAGATCACGATCCTCGGCCTGTTCTGGCAGGCCGACGCGGTCGTCAAGATCGTGATGATGATGCTCGTCGTCGCCTCGATCTGGTGCTGGGCGATCATCATCGAAAAGCTGATGCGGATCCGCCGCCTGAACGCCCAGGCCGACTCCTTCGAGGAGGCATTCTGGTCAGGCGGCTCGCTCGACGCGCTGTACGACCGCATCGGCCAGACCCCGGCCGACCCGATGGCCGCGACCTTCGCCGCCGGAATGCGCGAGTGGCGCCACGCCGCCGACCGCGGCATCGCCGGCACCATGAAGGGCTCGCTGCAGCAGCGGGTCGAGCGGGTGATGGCGGTGACCATCGGCCGCGAGATGGCGCGGGCCGAACGCTACATGACCTTCCTGGCCTCGGTCGGCTCGACGGCGCCCTTCATCGGCCTGTTCGGCACGGTGTGGGGCATCATGAACTCCTTCACCTCGATCGCCGGGTCGGGCAACACCAGCCTCGCCGTGGTGGCGCCGGGCATCGCCGAGGCGCTGTTCGCCACCGCCATGGGCCTGCTGGCCGCCATCCCGGCGGTGCTGTCCTACAACAAGTTCTCCACCGACCTCGGCCGCTACGCCGACCGGCTGGACACCTTCTCGGGCGAGTTCTCGGCGATCCTGTCCCGCCACCTCGAGGAGCGGGGAGCCGCCTGAACCATGGCCGGACAACTCGCAGGCAAGTCCCACGGACGCGGCAAGCGCCGGGGCTATCGCGCGATGGCCGAGATCAACATGACGCCGTTCATCGACGTCATGCTGGTCCTGCTGATCGTCTTCATGGTCGCCGCCCCGATGCTGACCGTCGGCGTGCCGGTCGACCTGCCCAAGACCAACGCCGCTCCGCTGGAGCAGCAGAAGGACCCGCTGTTCGTCACCGTGCAGACCGACGGCCGCGTCTTCGTCCAGGAGACGCCGGTCGAGCTGGGCAACATGGTGCCGCTGCTGATCGCGGTGACCAACAACAACCCGGAGGCCCGCATCCTGGTCCGCGGCGATGCCAAGATCGCCTACGGCAAGATGCTGGAGGTGATGGGCACCATGAGCGCCGCCGGCTTCAAGAAGGTCGGTCTGGTCGCCGAGATGCCGAACGGCCCGACCGCGTCCAGCGCGCGGGTCGGCGCGCCCAAACCGGCGCGTTGAGGCGGGCGGAACTCCCATGCGCAAGCCCCTGATCGCCTCGGCGGTGCTGCACGTCGCGCTGGTCGCGCTGATTGTGCTCGGCATGCCGCCCAGCGATCGCAAGCTCGAAATCGCCTCCTCGATCCCGATCGAGATCGTCGACATCGGCGAGGTCACCCAGGCCGCCCGGGTCGAGAAGGGCGAGCCCAAGCCGGCCAACGCCGCGCCGCGCCCGCCGACGCCGGAAGCCAAGCCGGCGCCGCCGGCGCCCGAGCCGCCGGATGCGGAGGACGAACCGCCTCCGCCGCCCCCGCCGCCTGCCAAGACGCCGGAGCCGCCGAAGGTCGCCCAGGTGCCGCCGCCGCGCGAGCCGACGCCGCCGCCCAAGCCTGCCCCGACTCCTCCGCCACCGCCACCGCCTCCGCCTCCGCCTCCGCCGCCTCCGCCCCCGGATCCGGCGCCGTCGCCGACTCCGAAGCCGCCGGAGCCGTCCAAGCCCGAGCCTCCGAAGCCGGAACCGCCCAAACCGGAACCGCCGAAGCACGAGCCGAAGCCTGAGCCTCCGAAACCGGAGCCGCCCAAGCCTGAGCCGAAGAAGCCCGAGCCGCCCAAGCACGAGCCGAAGCCGGAACCGCCCAAGGCGGAACCGAAGAAGCCGGAGCCGGCGAAGGAGGTCGCGAAGGCCGAGCCGAAGAAGGCGGAGACCCCGGCCAAGCAGCCGGAGAAGCCGTCGGCCAAGACCGATCCGCTGTCCGACCTGCTGTCGAACGTCGGGAAGATCAAGCCGTCGGACAACCCGAAGGCGGACGGCAAGGCATCAGCCAGCGCCCACAGCGACGCCAAGCCCAGCCAGAAGACCGCCTCTGCGGCGCCGGCCGGTGCGGCGAAGGCAACCAACGGTCCCGACAAGCCGTTCAAGCCGTCGGGCCGCGCGCTGGATGCCATCCGCGGCCAGTTGAGCAAGAACTGGAACTTCGACAGCGGCCGCAAGGACGCTGGGTCGATGCAGATCGAGATCCACGTCGAGGTCGGCCGCGACCACAGCGTGATCCGCGCCTGGATCGACGAGAAGTACAAGTCACGCTACATGTCGGACGCCGCCTTCCGGGCGTCGGCCGATGCGGCGGTGCGCGCTGTCAAACGGTCCAGCCCGCTGGACCTGCTGCCCAGCGAGTTCACGTCGCAGACTTATGAAGACTGGCGCTTCATCGTGTTCAATTTCGACCCGAGGGACATGTTCTGACCATGACGACGAAGACGAGGCTTCTGTTGAAGCTGGCCGGGGCCACCGGCGCGCTTCTCCTCTCCCTCGGCGTTGCCGCTCCGCAGGAGGCGCGCGCCGAGTTGCGCATCGACATCACGCGGGGCGTGTCCGAGCCGCTGCCCATCGCGATCACCAGCTTCGCCGGTGCGGGCGGACGCGATGCCCAGCTGGGCGCCGACATCTCCAAGGTCATCTCCGCCGACCTGGAGCGGTCCGGCCTGTTCAAGCCGCTGGACCCGCGCGGCTTCCTGCAGACGCCGGAGCAGCTGCGCAGCGGCGAGCCGCGTTACCCGGACTGGAAGGCGCTGGGCGCCCAGGCGCTGGTCGCCGGCAACACCACGACGGGCGGCGACGGTCGCATGAAGGTGGATTTCCGCCTGTGGGACGTCGCCGCCGGCCAGTACATGCAGGGGCTGAGCTACAGCGCCTCGCCGCAGGAATGGCGCCGCATCGCCCACATCGTGGCCGACGCCATCTATAAGCGCCTGACCGGCGAGGACGGCTATTTCGACACGCGCATCGTCTATGTCGCCGAATCCGGCCCGGCGAACGCGCGCAAGAAGCAGCTGGCCATCATGGACCAGGACAGCGCCAACCATCAGTTCCTGACCGACGGCCAGACCCTGGTCCTGACGCCGCGCTTCTCGCCGACGTCCCAGGAAATCACGTACATGTCGTACTTCAACAAGAAGCCGCGCGTGTACCTGTTCAACATCGACACCGGCCGCCAGGAGGTCCTGGGCGATTTCCCCGGCATGACCTTCGCCCCGCGCTTCTCGCCGGACGGCAACAAGGTCATCATGTCGATGGCCCAGAACGGCAACACCGACATCTACACGCTGGACCTGCGCACCCGCCGCCAGACCCAGCTGACCGACGCGCCGGGCATCGACACCGGTCCCAGCTATTCCCCGGACGGCCAGAAGATCGTCTTCGAGTCGGACCGTGGCGGCACGCAGCAGCTCTATGTCATGGGCGCCGACGGGTCGGGCGTGAAGCGGCTGACCTTCGGCGAGGGCCGCTACGGTACGCCGGTGTGGTCGCCGCGCGGCGATCTGATCGCCTTCACGCGCCAGCGTGGTAGCAGCTTTGCAATCGGCGTAATCCGTCCGGATGGAACCGGAGAACGAATCCTGACCGAAGCCTTCCACGTCGAGGGGCCGACCTGGGCGCCCAACGGCCGTGTTCTGATGTTCTTCAAGGACTTGCCGACGGGCGACGGCCGTGGCCGCAATGCGAACCTGTACAGCATCGACATCACCGGCGCGAACGAGCGTCGCGTGAGCACCCCGGTCGGCGCGTCGGACCCCGCGTGGTCGCCCTTGATTCCCTAGTGGAGTAGCCCTATTTTGCGGCGGCGCGGGAGCAATGCTCAAGACAAAGGTCGGACGTCGTCTTTTCGTCGGGGATTGGCGAAAAGAAGCGGCTCTCGTGCTGACTAGTCCGGCCACTCAACAATTGTCGTTCAAGGGGTCCCTGAACATGCGCATGAAGTTCCTCGCCCTCGCCGCGGTTGCCCTGCTCGCCGCTTGCGAATCCACGCCGAACGACGCCGCCAACGGCGCCAACACCGGTGCCCAGCAGACCTCGGTCCGCCCGGGCTCGGCGGAAGATTTCGTCGTCAACGTCGGCGACCGCGTCTTCTTCGGCCTCGACCGCTTCGACCTGTCGCCGGAGGCTCGCGCCACCCTCGACCGTCAGGCCAAGTGGCTGCAGACCTACGGTTCGGTCACCGTGACCGTCGAGGGCCATGCCGACGAGCGCGGCACCCGCGAGTACAACCTGGCCCTGGGTGAGCGCCGCGCCAACTCGGTGAAGAACTACCTGGCCGCCAAGGGCATCCCGGCCGGCCGCGTCAACGTCGTGTCCTACGGCAAGGAGCGTCCGGCCGTGGTTGGCTCGAACGAGGCCGCCTGGTCGCAGAACCGCCGTGGCGTGACCGTCGTCAACTGATGACGCCGGTCCCCGCCTGACGGGGAATTGGGAAAAGGCGCCGCCGCCGGGCAACCGGGGCGGCGCCTTTTTCTTTTCGGCGGGCGGTATCCTCCGGCTCGTTTGACGGCCGGAATCCCGGCGCTGTCGGTTCTTTTGCGCCGGTGCGCAAGTTCTGCTAAACAGCGGCCATCGCGTCGCCTTTTTCGTTCGCCATGGTCGCCGTGGGTGTTTCCCCCGGCATCAGATCTCCTCAGGATCCCACGCGCATGACCAACATCCGTCCCGTCGCCGCCCTGCTGCTGGGTGGCATGCTCGCGGCAAGCCCCGCCCTGGCCCAGTCGAAGGGGCAGATCGAGCGGCTGCAATCGCTGGAAACCCAGGTTGCGGCGCTGGGCGGTCCGGTGGAGGTGGCGCAGCTGTCGCCCTCCGTCGCCGCCGATTTCGAGATTCGGCTGCAGAACCTGGAGCGCGCCATCCAGGACCTGACCGGCAAGTACGAGGAATCGACCTATCAGGTTACCCAGCTGCGCGAGCGCCTGGAGAAGGTGAACGCCGACGTCGATTTCCGCCTGAAGGAGCTGGAGAAGGGCGGCGGGGCCGCCGGAGGAGCGATGGGCGGCGGCGCCATGGCCGATGCCGCACCGTCGAAGCCGGCGAAGGCCGCCGCCGACGAGAAGAAGCCGGCCGACAAGCCGGCGCAGACCGCCGCAGCTAATCCGCCCTCCACCGCCGGCCTGTCGCCGGAAAAACAGTACGAGCAGGCGTTCGAACTGCTGCGCAACTCCGACTATGACCGGGCGGAGAAAGCGCTTCAGGAGTTCATCGCCAAGAACAAGTCCCACGCCTATGCCGGCAACGCGCAATATTGGCTTGGCGAGAGCTATTACGTCCGCAACCGCTTCCCGGAGGCGGCCCAGGCCTTCGCCGAGGTGCTGTCCAAGTACCGCAGCAACCCGAAGGCGGCGGACAGCCTGCTGAAGCTGGGCATGACCCTGCAGCAGATGAACAAGAAGTCGGATGCCTGCACCGCCTTCAACCAGCTGCTGACCAAGTTCCCCGAAGCCTCGGCCAGCGTGAAGCGCCGCGCCGATACGGAGCGCAAGCGCATCAATTGCCCGGCCTGATGGGCGGGACCGGCGACTCCGATCCGGTATCGCGGGAGGAGTTCGCCCGTGCGATGGCGGCGCTGGGCGGATTCGAACCGGCGCCGGCCGTTGCCGTCGGGCTTTCCGGCGGCGGCGACAGCTTGGCGCTGGTTCTGCTGCTGCGGCATTGGGTCGCAGAGCGGGGCGGAAGCCTGCTGGCGCTGACCGTCGACCACGGCTTGCGGCCCGAATCGGCCGACGAGGCGGCGACGGTCGGGCAGACGGCGGCCCGACTCGGAATTCCTCACCGTATCCTGCGCTGGGACGGGGAGAAGCCCTTGGCAGGATTGCAGGCGGCGGCCCGGGCGGCGCGGCACCGGCTGCTGGCGGCGGCCTGCGATGAGGCGGGCATCCTGCACCTGGCGCTCGCCCACCATCGCGACGATCAGGCGGAGACGGTGCTGCTGCGGCTGGCCCGCGGCTCCGGCATCGATGGGCTGGCCGGCATGGCCGCTGTGCGCGCCGACGGGGCGGTGCGGGTGATCCGGCCGCTGCTGAACTTTTCCCATGACCGGCTGCTGGCGACCTGCCGCGCCGAGGGTGTCGACTGGATCGAGGACCCGTCCAACCGCAATCCGCGCTTCGCCCGCGCCCGGCTGCGCGCTGCCGTCGATCTGCTGGGCGGGGAGGGGCTGGACGCCATCCGATTGGGCGAGGTCGCCCGCCGCGCCGGACGGGCGCGGGCGGCGCTGGAACAGGCGACCGCCGGGCTGCTTGCCGAGGCGGCGATCCTTCATCCGGAAGGCTGGATCACGCTGGCTCCCGCACCATTGCTGGCCGCGCCGGCGGAGATCGCGCTGCGGGCGCTGGCCCAGGCACTGGCTGCGGTCGGCGGGCCGGCCCATCCCGTGCGCGACGAGGCGCTGGAGCGGCTGCTCGGCGCCCTGGCGGACGGGCAGGGCACGACCTTGGGCGGCTGCGTGGTGCGGATGCGGCGGGGTGCCGTCATGGTGGCGCGCGAGCCGGTTGCCGCTATCGAGCGGCAGAGCGTGCCGCCGGGCGGGCGGGCGCTGTGGGACGGCCGCTTCGACCTGCGGGTGTCGCCGCGACATGGCAAGCCCGTTATGGTCGCTGCGCTGGGGGCGGCGGGCTGGCGCGAATGGGTGGCCCGGCTGGCGCCGGAGAGGGTGCCCGATCTGCCGGTTCCGGTGCGGGAAACGCTGCCAAGCCTTTGGTCGGGAACGGAATTGCTTGGCGTACCAATGGTTGGCGGACGATACGGGTCAGACGCGGATGGACAGGTCCCGATGGACCGCGCGATCTTCCGTCCGCTTTCGTCGTTGGGAAGACCAGCTTTTACGGTTGTTTCGGACCGGCGCGGCATTATTTAATCAGGGAACGTGCCCGTAGGAGTCCGGGGTGCGGCCTTGTCGGCGCACCGCATGGCGATGGGTTCGCAGAAAGGCGTGTGACGTGAACAATTTCGGCAAGAACCTCGCGCTCTGGATCATCATAGGGCTGCTGCTCGTGGCCCTGTTCAATCTGTTCCAGAGTTCTTCCACCCGCAGCCCGCAAACGACCGTTCCGTTCAGCGAGCTTCTCGCCGAAGTGGACCGGGGCCAGGTTGCAGACGTGACGATCAAGGGCAACCAGGTTTCGGGCCATTTCTCGGACGGCCGCTCCTTCAGCACCTATGTCCCGCCCGAAGCGGGTCTGGTGGAGCGCCTGACCAACAAGAATGTCCGGATCAATGCGGTCCCCGACGACAGCAACGTGCCGTCGCTGTTCTCGGTGCTGCTGTCCTGGTTCCCGATGCTTCTGCTGATCGGCGTCTGGATCTTCTTCATGCGCCAGATGCAGTCCGGCGGCGGCAAGGCCATGGGCTTCGGCAAGTCGCGGGCTCGCCTGCTGACCGAGAAGGTCGGGCGCGTGACCTTCGACGACGTCGCCGGCATCGACGAGGCCAAGCAGGAGCTGACGGAAATCGTCGAGTTCCTGAAGGACCCGCAGAAGTTCCAGCGTCTGGGCGGCAAGATCCCGAAAGGCTGCCTTCTGGTCGGCCCGCCGGGTACCGGTAAGACGCTGACCGCCCGCGCGGTGGCCGGCGAAGCCAATGTCCCGTTCTTCACCATTTCCGGTTCGGACTTCGTCGAAATGTTCGTCGGTGTCGGCGCCAGCCGCGTCCGCGACATGTTCGAACAGGGCAAGAAGAACGCCCCCTGCATCATCTTCATCGACGAAATCGACGCGGTCGGCCGCCATCGCGGCGCCGGCCTGGGCGGCGGCAACGATGAGCGTGAGCAGACCCTCAACCAGCTGCTGGTCGAGATGGACGGCTTCGAGGCGAACGAGGGCGTGATCCTGATCGCCGCGACCAACCGTCCGGACGTTCTCGATCCCGCGCTGCTGCGTCCGGGCCGCTTCGACCGTCAGGTCGTGGTGCCGAACCCCGACGTGCTGGGCCGCGAGAAGATCCTCAAGGTCCACATGCGGAAGGTCCCGCTGTCGCCGGACGTCGACGCCAAGGTCATCGCCCGCGGCACCCCCGGCTTCTCCGGCGCCGATCTGGCGAACCTCGTCAACGAGGCGGCGCTGCTGGCGGCCCGCATCGGCAAGCGCGTCGTCGGCATGAACGAGTTCGAGAACGCCAAGGACAAGGTCATGATGGGTGCGGAACGCCGCTCCATGGTGATGACCGAGGACGAGAAGAAGCTGACCGCCTACCACGAGGCCGGCCACGCCATCTGCGCCATCCACTGCGCCGACAGCGACCCGGTCCACAAGGCCACCATCATCCCGCGCGGCCGTGCGCTGGGCATGGTGATGCGCCTGCCGGAAGGCGACCGCATCAGCCTGTCGCAGGCCAAGCTGCTGGCCGACCTGACCGTCGCCATGGGCGGCCGCATCGCGGAAGAGCTGATCTTCGGCAAGGAGCGGGTGACCACCGGCGCCTCGGGCGACATCAAGATGGCGACCGAGATGTCGCGCCGGATGGTGACGGAGTGGGGCATGAGCGACAAGCTTGGCCCGCTGCTCTACGGCGAGCCGACGCAGGAGGTGTTCCTGGGCCATTCGGTGACCCAGCACAAGAACATGTCCGACCGCACTGCCCAGCTGGTCGACGAGGAAATCCGCCGCATCGTGGACGAGAGCTACGACCGCGCCCGGACCATCCTGACCGAGAACATCGACCAGTTGCACACCCTGGCCAAGGGCCTGCTGGAGTACGAGACGCTGAGCGGCGACGAGATCAACCGTCTGCTGCGCGGCGAACCGATCCTGCGCGACGACGACCGCGAGACGATGGCCGTCCCGCCGCGTCCGACCACCGGCACCGGCCGCCGGTCCTCCGTCCCGCCCAGCACCGGGCAGGAGAGCGGCGGCATGGGTCCGGAACCGCAGGGTACCTGACGGTTCGGGGTTCCTAAATGAAGAAGGCGGCGCTGCGAGGCGCCGCCTTTTTTGTTGGGGAGAGCTCCTGGAGTGGAGGGTGCCTTTCCCTCCTTACCGTCAGAGCGACCCTTTCTGTTCGCGGCGGCGGTCCAGCGCAACGTCGAACTGGCGCAGCAGCTTCTGCATGCCTTCGAAGTACAGCTTGCGCGACGGCGTGTTCTTCATGCAGCGGGCGTCCAGATGGGCGACGCTGGTGAGGGCCGAGACGCAGTAGCCGAGCAGCCAATAGCGCGAGCGGATGCTGCGCAGGTAGTCGCGGAAGGGCTCCGGCTGGCCGTTCATGAAGCTGCTGAACGACGTCTCGTAATCCGACAGGATGGTGCGGATGTCGAGCAGCGTGGTTTCCAGCAGCTTGCCCACCCGCTCGATGTGCATCAGCAGCTGGGTCTCGTAGGGCTTGTGCATGCGGATGTCGACCGGGATGCAGTCGCGCGACTTCAGCCAGGTCAGGATGGTGCGGGCACGGGGCGCGATGCGGCGCAGCTGGTATTCGTAGAAGGTCGTGCCCTTCCACGCGCTGAAGATGGTGTCGGCCTCCGACCGCTCGATGCCGAAGGCGGAGACGAACAGGCCGGCCTCTTCCAGGTTGGGGTTCCAGATCGCCTCCAGGAAGCGTTCGATGCTTCCGGCGCTGCCCTGGCTGCCGGACAGCGCCTTGCGGACGATCGGTTCGATGCGGGCGCGGATCAGGCGGCGGAGCTGGTGGTCTTCCTCGTTGGAGATCAGCCAGTGGCGCGGGTCGACGTTGACCTTCTCCGCCTCGAAGCAGGTCTTCAGCAGGAAGGCGTCGAGCGACGGAACGTCGTCGATCATCTGCAGCATCTTCATGTCGCCGATGATGCCGTTTTCCTGCGGCCCATGTTTCAGGCCGAACTGCTCCTCCAGCAGGGTCGCGCTGTTGCGGCCGCGCAGATAGATGGCGATGCCGCCGGCCTCCGGCGCACGGGCGTTGTGCGGCACATAGATGCCGGTCTCGACCGGACGCTCGCCGCCTTCCAGTTCCTCGTCCTCGGCGATGGGATCGCCGCCGTCGTCTTCGCGGTCGTCGAAGTTCGGGTATTTGAACAGGATGCAGTTGTTCAGGCCCTGGGCCTTGAACATGCGCTGCTCTTCCGGAATCTCGCGCGTGATGGCGATGAGATTCATCGACACGCTGGAGCCGCCGTAAAGGATCTGCTCAAGGATCGGAGAAACCGAGTCCATTTTCTTGCGAGCGCGCATGAATATTACCCAAATCCGCGAATATTGTGCAAATCATAAACGCCGTTTTTGCAAACGCAAAGAGGGATCGGCGTGCCGATCCCTCTCTTCGTCATGCGATTGCAGGCGCCGTTCTCTGGCTCAACCGGCCGGATTTCAGCCGGCCTTCGGCGTGCCGCCCAGCGAACCCAGCAGGCTGGCGACCTCGGCCGCCTCGTCCACCGCGACCATGCCGACGGTGTGATAGCCGCTGTCGACATGCATCACCTCGCCGGTGACGCCGCTGCCCAGATCCGACATCAGGAACAGGCCAGCGCCGCCGACCTCCTGGATGGTGACGTTGCGCTTCAGCGGGGCGTTCAACTCGTTCCACTTCAGGATATAGCGGAAGTCGCCGATGCCGCTGGCGGCCAGAGTCTTGATCGGACCGGCGGAGATGGCGTTGACACGGATGTTGCGGCCACCCAGATCGACGGCCAGGTAACGCACGCTGGCCTCCAGCGCCGCCTTGGCGACACCCATCACATTGTAATGGGGCATGACGCGCTCGGCGCCATAGTAGGATAGAGTGAGCAGGCTGCCGCCGTCCTTCATCAGCGGCACGGCGCGCTGCGCCACCGCGGTGAAGGAGTAGCAGGAGATGTCCATGGTGCGCAGGAAGTTGGCCCGCGTCGTGTCCAGGTACAGCCCGTCCAGTTCGTTCTTGTCGGAAAAGGCGATGGCATGAACCACGAAGTCCAGCCCGCCCCACTCCTTCTCGATGGCGGCGAAGGTCGCGTCGATGCTCGCCTCGTCCGTCACGTCGCAGGGCAGGACGAGCTTGGCGCCGACCTGATCGGCCAGCGGCTTCACCCGCTTCAGCAGCGCATCGCCCTGATAGGTGAAGGCAAGCTCCGCCCCGTGCTGGGCCAGGGTGGAGGCGATCCCCCAGGCGATCGAACGATCGTTGGCCACGCCCATGATCAGGCCACGCTTGCCGGCCATGAGCGGCATCGGATTGGACATCGGAACCTCGTGAACGACGGATGTGCAGCGGGACGAGCCGCGAAAAGTGGGGCGCATCCTACACGAAAGCGCCCACCGGTCAAACCGACGCGGGCGGTCCCGCCGCAGGAGGCGTCGCATGGCTCACCCTAAGGGCACGGAAGGCCGCGAGGAGGAGGAGCGCAGCCGCATCCTGAGCGGTCTGAGGGAGCTTGGCGGCTTCTTCGGCCACTCGATGCTGCGCTTCTACAACGACAACTGTTTCCAGACCGCGGCGGCGCTGACTTACACCTCGCTGCTGGCCATCGTGCCGATGATGACCATCGGCTTCGCCATCTTCTCCGCTTTCCCGGCCTTCAGCGCGCTGCAGCTGCGGATCCAGACGGCTCTGGTCAAGAATCTGGTGCCGGAGATCGGCGACGCCATCCTGGAATATCTCGGCCGCTTCATGGCGAACGCCGGGCAGATGCCGATCTTCGGCGTGATCGGGCTGGCGGTGTCGGCGGTGCTGCTGATCTGGACCATAGAGGGGGCCTTCGCCACCGTCTGGCGCGTGCGCGAGCCGCGGTCCTATGTGACCCGCATCCTGTCCTTCTGGGCGGTGGTGTCGCTGACTCCGCTGTTCGCCGGCGCCAGCCTGTCCCTGTCCAGCACGCTGTGGACCGCGCTGGAGGTGGCGCATCTGCAGGGCGTCGTCCATCCGCTGGCGGGGATCGGCATGCTGCTGCCGTTCGGATTGCAGTTGCTGGGCTGTACGCTGCTGTATCTGGTGATCCCGAATCGCGACGTGTTCTGGCTGGACGCGCTGTGCGGCGGCGCCATCGGCTCGATCCTGC
Source organism: Azospirillum sp. TSO5 (assembly GCF_003116065.1). Classification (NCBI taxonomy): domain Bacteria; kingdom Pseudomonadati; phylum Pseudomonadota; class Alphaproteobacteria; order Rhodospirillales; family Azospirillaceae; genus Azospirillum; species Azospirillum sp. TSO5. The sequence continues at coordinate 14,725 of NZ_LGQY01000089.1, forward strand.
TGGAGGGGTCGAAGGCGATCTTCGGCTGGTACATGCGCGAATACCCCGCCTACCAGACCATCTACGGCGCCCTGTCGGTGGTGCCGATCTTCCTGTTCTGGCTCTACATCGCCTGGTCGACGGTGCTGTTCGGCGCGGTGGTCGCCGCATCCCTGCCGGAATGGCGGGCGGGCAAGGTCACCCGCGGCGGCATGGAGGGGCTGCTGCCGGCGCAGAGGCTGGCGCTGGCGCTGGCCGTGCTGCATGAGCTGATGGAGGCGAGCCGGCTGGGCGTCGGCATGCGCCGGCGCACGCTGGTCGGCCGGGTGCCGGTGGGCACGCTGCTGATCGACGGCATCCTGGAACAGCTGCGCGATGCCCATTGGGTGGCCCACACCACCCGCGACGCCTGGGTGGTCACCCGCGACATGGGCGAGGCGACTCTGCTGGAGTTGTTGAAGGCGCTGGGCATCGGCATGCGCGGCTCGGTCCACGGTCTGGGCGGGCTGGACCTGCCCTGGCAGGAGCGCACCGCCCGCCTGCTGGACGCCGCCGAGGCGCGGCAGAGCGACCTGCTGAACGTGCCGCTGAAGACCCTGCTGAACGACGATCTGCCGCCGGAGGGGCAGCCGGCCGGGCAGGGGGCCGGGCAAGGGGGCGCCGGGCCGGTGCCGTTGCGGGCGGTGAAGAAGTAAACGGCGTGCCGTGCCCCCTCCCCAACCCTCCCCCGCTTCGCGGGAGAGGGTGCCTGATGCGAAGCGGCGGCAGTCCCCTCTCCCTCGAAGAGGGGGAGGGTTAGGGAGGGGGCCGACGGTTCGAGGACTGTTACTCCAGCCCGGCCTTCTTGCGGACGTCGTAGCTGCGGGTCTTGGCCCATTGTTCGACGAACTTGACCAGTTCGGCGTCGGGCGGGTCGGGCAGGACGACCTTCAGCTTCACATACTGGTCGCCCGGCTGCTTGGTGGCCTGATTGACCACGCCCCTGCCGCGCAGCCGCAGGACGGAGCCGGTGTTGGCGCCGGGTGGCACCTTGACGGCCACCTTGCCGCTGATCGTCGGGACGTTGACGGTGGCGCCCAGAACCGCCTCGTTCAGGGTGATCGGCACCTCGACGTGAATGTCGCTGTCCTGCCGGGTGAAGAAGGGGTGCGATTCGACATGCACCTCGACGATGGCGTCGCCGTTGGGCATGCCGCCCATGCCGGGCAGGCCCTGGCCCTTCAGGCGCAGCTTCGTCTCGTTCTCCGTCCCGGGCGGGATGGCGACGTCGATGCTCTTGCCGTTGGACAGGTTGATCCGGCGCTTCGACCCGTTCGCCGCCTCGATGAAGGGGACGGTGACCGAATAGGAGATGTCGCTGCCCCGCACCCGCGGCCCGGCGGAGCCGCCGGCTCCCGCACCCGCTCCCGCTCCCGCTCCCGGCCCGCCGGGGCGGCGCCGGCCGCCGCCGAACAGGTCGGAGAACCAGTCGTCGCCGCCACCGAAGAACGTGTCGTCGGCCGTGCTGCTGTAGGCCCGGCCGCGGCTGCCGGAGCGGCCGCGCGAGCCGAAGCCCGCGTGCCGTTCCTGCCCCGACGGGTCGATTTCGCCACGGTCGTAGCGGGCGCGCTTCTCGGCATCCGACAGCAGCGTGTAGGCGGCCGAGATTTCCTTGAACCGCTCCTCGTTGGCGGCGTCGCCCGGCTTCAGGTCCGGGTGATGCTGCTTGGCGAGCTTGCGGTATGCCTTCTTGATGTCGTCGGCACTGGCGGACCGGCTGACGCCGAGAACGCTGTAGGGATCGCGCGTAGCCACGGGCAGAGGGTTCCCGCCCCAGGGGGGCTCAGAGGTTGCGAGTGCGGGGTGCTGGTCGGCGAGTTACGAGTTGCCGATGATCTTCCACGTACCGTCGGCCTGTTTGCAAGCGGTTCCGTACGCCTGCTCCGTCCGGCCCTTCACGACGATGGTCTGCTGGAACTCGCGGCAATAGGTGCCGGCGCTGCTGTAGCCGTCGCGGGTGGTGACGATGGTGCCGGAATTGCCCGACTGCGGGTTGTTCCAGTTGATGCGGTCGCCGACCGGGGCGGCGTAGGCCTGGCGGGCCGCGGTCTCGGCATAGCCGGCATCGGCCTTGTCGAGCGAGCTGCCGACTTCCCTGCCGATGAAGGCGCCGAGCAGCGTGCCGACGCCCGTCGCCACCAGCTTGCCGGTACCGCCGCCGATCTGCGAGCCGATCAGGCCGCCGGCGACCGCGCCGCCCGCCGTGCCGATCGTTTCCTTCTGGCCACCCAGCTGGCAGCCGGCCAGCAGGCCGGCGACGATCATGGCCGGAACGACTTTCTTCACGAACATCCTTGCGCCTCGAAAAGGTTGGTTGCCGCGGCACCTTATCGGTGGCTTCGCGGTGGACAGTGATATAAGCGACCCTATGCTTGCTGTGAATTGTGATGAGGCTGTGACCCTTACGCTTTTGCACGGAAGCCCACCGGCGCCCCTTGCCGCGCGCCTTGCCGCGCACCGCCCGGCGGCGCGGGACACATCGATACAGGACCACAGGCATGACGGACAGCACCGACCGCGACCCTTACGATCTCTTCGCCGAATGGATGAAGGAGGCTGAGCAGAGCGAACCGAACGATCCCAACGCCATGGCGCTCGCCACCGCCGACGCCAACGGCATCCCGTCGGTGCGGATGGTTCTGCTGAAGGGGATCGATCCGCGCGGTTTCGTCTTCTACACCAACACCGAAAGCCGGAAAGGCACCCAGCTGCTGGCGAATCGGAATGCCGCCCTGTGCTTCCATTGGAAGAGCCTGCGCCGTCAGGTGCGGGTGGAGGGGCCGGTGGAGGTCGTCACCGATGCCGAGGCCGACGCCTATTTCGAAAGCCGCCCGCGCGAGAGCCGGATCGGCGCCTGGGCCTCGCTGCAGTCGCGCCCGCTGGAGGGACGGTGGGAGCTGGAGAAGCGTGTGGCGCAGTTTGCCGCCAAATACGCCATCGGCACCGTGCCGCGGCCGCCGCACTGGACCGGCTTCCGCGTGCTGCCCTCGCGGATCGAATTCTGGCGCGACCGCCCGTTCCGCCTGCACGACCGGCTGGTCTTCCAGCGCGCCGAGGGGGCCGACGGCACGCAGACGGGTTGGACCACCGAGCATCTTTATCCCTAACCGGGGCAGGTCAGGCACAAGCCGACGGTAAGCGATCCGTAAGGATGCGCCGCTACGGTCGCGCGCCGGCCATGGCGGCCGGGCATCGGGATCGAGGGCGAAGAGGATGGGGCCAAGCAGATGGGGGAAGCATTGAGCGACAGTGCGCAAAACTCGGCATCGGCGGACCGGCTGCGCCGCTATGCCACCTATGCCAGCGTGTCGGTGGCCTCCACCCTGATCGCGGCGAAGCTGGCCGCCTATCTGCTGACCGAATCGGTCAGCATCCTGTCGTCGCTGATCGATTCCTGCACCGACCTGATGGCGTCGGTGGTGACCTTGCTGGGGGTGCGCCATGCCCTGCGCCCGGCCGACGCCAACCACCGCTTCGGGCACGGCAAGGCGGAGGCGCTGGCCGCACTCGCCCAGGCCGCCTTCATCGGCGGATCGGCCCTGCTGCTGAGCGTCGAGGCGGTGCGGCGAATTGTCCGGCCGGAGCCGATCGCCGAGGGGACGATGGGCGTCGCCGTGATGCTGTTTTCGATCCTGCTGACCGCCGGGCTCATCACCTTCCAGCGCCGGGTGCAGACGGCCACCGGCTCCGTCGCCATCGGGGCGGACCGGCTGCACTATTCCGGCGACCTGCTGATGAACAGCGCGGTCATCGTCGCCATCCTGCTGACCGAGGCGACGGGGCTGACCGTGGTCGACCCGCTGTTCGGCATCGGCATCGCCCTGTTCCTCCTGAACGGCGCCCGTGGCGTGGCGCGCGACGCGCTGGACGTGCTGATGGACCGCGAACTGGCCGAGGAAGAGCGCGCGCGCATCGTCGAACTGGCGCGGGCCGAGCCGGGGGTGCGCGGTCTGCACGACCTACGCACGCGCAATGCCGGCACCGGCTGTTTCATCGAACTGCATCTGGAACTGGACGGCGGCATCAGCCTGACCGCCGCGCACGAGATCGCCGACCGGGTGGAGCAACGGTTGCGCGAGGCCTTCGTCAACGCCGAGGTGATGGTTCACCAGGAACCGGCCGGGCTGGCCGACGAGCGGCTGGATCACCGGATCGCCGGATGAAAGCGGTGACCTGGACACCGAGTCCTGTCGATTGATGGTTGTGGGCTGTGCAGCCGGTGATACGGGTCCGTATTGCGGGATAACCCTCATTTCGCATCCGATAAGGATTGACACACAATCTTCGGGCGTGTCCTCCCCTTAACGTATCCTACCAAAGGACAGGGGTACCGGGCGCCGCTTTGGCACCCCCTACGTTGCGAATCTGTATTAAAAGCGCAATAATAGTACTCGGGAGAAAGCGCTCGGTTATAAAACAGCAAGAATGGTGGATATGATGGATGGTGGCGTTGGGCTTCGTCCGCATCTGATCGCGGACATCGCGCAGGAAGCAGGCAATCTCGGCATCGAGATCGCGGATATCGCCGGCCATATCGAGGATGTGAACGCCCGCGTCACCCACCAGTCGGAGGTGTTCACGCAGCTGCGCGATACCGGCGCCAAGATGTCGCGCAGCACGCAGCGCATCTCGGAGGCCTCGGCCGTCGCGCGCTCGGTCACCGAACAGGCGCGGCAGGAGGTCGACAGCTCCCACGACCGGGTGCAGCAGTCGCTGACCGACATCCATGCGCTGGTGTCGTCGGTGACGGGAATCGAGGGGCAGATTGCCGGGCTGCGCGAGGCACTGGACCGCGTCGGCAAGGTCGCCAAGGAGATCTTCACCATCGCCAAGCAGACCAACCTGCTGGCGCTGAACGCCACCATCGAGGCGGCCCGTGCCGGCGAGGCCGGGCGCGGCTTCGCCGTGGTGGCGAACGAGGTAAAGTCGCTGTCCACCAAAACCAGCGAGGCGACGACGGAAATCGACGCGACGCTGAAGGTGCTGAACGAGCAGGCCCAGCGCCTGATGACGGAAAGTGCGGCCAGCGCCGCCAAGGCCCGCGCGGTCAGCGAGGGCACCACGGCCATCGGCACGGTGATCGAGACCGTCGGCCGCGCCATGCGCGAACTGAACGGCGAGACCGACAAGATCGACGCCGCCTCTGCCGAGATCGGCGGCAACTGCGGCGAGCTGGAGCACGAGATCGCCGATCTGGCGGTGGGCGTGAAGCTGTCCAGCGACAATCTGGCGCAGGCGCGCGACCGGGTGAACAATCTGGTCGGCATGAGCGAGCGGCTGATCGGCATCACCGCCGAACTGAACATCGAGACGGTGGACACCCCCTTCATCGCGGCGGTCAAGGACGCCGCCGAGAAAGTATCCGCCGCCTTCGAGGATGCGCTGGCCCGCGGCGACATCAGCGAATCCGACCTGTTCGACCGCAATTACCAGCCGGTCGCCGGATCGGACCCGCAGCAGGTGCTGACCCGCTACACCCAGCTGTGCGACCGCGTGCTGCCCGGAATCCAGGAGCCGGTACTGGCGGCCAACAGCCGCATCGTCTTCTGCGTGGCGATCGACGAGAACGGCTATCTGCCCACCCACAACCGCCAGTTCAGCCAACCGCAGGGCCGTGACCCGGTGTGGAACGCCGCCAACTGCCGCAACCGCCGCATCTTCAACGACCGCGTCGGCCTTGCCGCCGGGCGCAACACCAAGCCCTTCCTGCTGCAGACCTACCGGCGCGACATGGGCGGCGGGAGATATGCCCTGATGAAGGATGTCTCCGCCCCCGTCATGGTCCGCGGCCGCCATTGGGGCGGGCTGCGGCTGGCCTACAAGGTGTGAGATAGCGGCGAGCGCACGGCCAAGCTCACGGCCAAGCGAACGGAAAGCCGAACTTCCCTCTTGATCCGTATCAACGCATACGATCAGCCTTGCGGGTGAAATGGCGGGGCAGAGGGAGCGACCATGAAATATGTCGAAGAGTTCCGCGATCCGGTGCTTGCCCGCAACGTTGCCGCCGCCATCGCGCGGGAGGTGCGGGCCGACCGCTCCTATCACCTGATGGAGTTTTGCGGCGGTCATACCCACGCCATCTCCCGCTACGGCATTCCCGACCTGCTGCCCGACAACGTGCGGATGATCCATGGGCCGGGCTGCCCGGTCTGCGTTCTGCCGGTCGGGCGGATCGACGACGCCATCGCGCTGGCCCGCCGGCCGGAGGTGACGCTGTGCACCTATGGCGACGTCATGCGGGTGCCCGGATCCGGGCGGGTCAGCCTGCTGAAGGCCAAGGCGCAGGGCGCCGACGTGCGCATGGTGGTGTCGGCCGACGCCGCGGTGCGCATCGCTGCGGAGAACCCCGACCGGCAGGTGGTGTTCCTCGCCATCGGCTTCGAGACGACGACTCCGCCCACCGCGCTGGCGGTGCGGGCGGCGGCGGCGCAGGGGCTGACCAACTTCTCCGTCTTCTGCAACCATGTGCTCACCCCCTCTGCCATCCAGGGCATCATGGCGGGAGCGGACGAGGGGCTGTCGCTGGACGGGTTCGTCGGGCCGGCCCATGTCTCCGTCGTCATCGGGTCCGACGCCTATGCCCCGGCCGCAGCGGATTACGGCAAGCCGGTGGTGATCTCCGGATTCGAGCCGCTGGACGTGCTGCAGTCGATCCTGATGCTGATCCGCCAGATCAACGACGGGCGGGCGGAGGTCGAGAACCAGTATACCCGCGCCGTCACCGCCGACGGCAATCGCAAGGCCCAGGCGCTGGTGCTGGAGATCTTCGAGACGCGACCGTCCTTCGAATGGCGCGGCCTGGGCAGCATCCCGCACAGCGGGCTGAAGCTGCGCGAGGCCTATGCCGCCTTCGACGCCGAACGGCGCTTTTCCATCGCCGGGGCCAGCGTTCCCGACCACAAGGGCTGCGATTGCGGCGCGATCCTGCGCGGCGTGAAGCGGCCGATCGACTGCAAGCTGTTCGACACCGTCTGCACCCCGGAAAACCCGATGGGGTCCTGCATGGTCTCGGCCGAAGGCGCCTGCGCGGCGCACTACACCTATGGACGGTTCCGCGACGCCTGACCGGCTCCGGGCGATGCGTTCGCTCCATTGCGACCTTTCACCGCAGGCTGGACGAACGCCGCTGGACGAACGCCGCCCGGTTAAACATGATGCGCATGAAACAATCCGTTGGGCCGGCCATAAACCCCATGGCATCGGCCCCGCGGAAAAAGGCAGACGTCGCAAGACTTCGCATTTCAGACCGGGAGGACCCGCATGACCTACAAGCACATCCTCGTCCATCTCGACAGCAGCCCGCATGTCGAGGCGCGACTCGACGCCGCCATCGCGCTGGCGCAGAGCCACGGCGCCTTCCTCCGCGGCCTGTTCGCGCAGGGCGACCGCAACGCCAACAGCGTGATCGCCCGCCGGTCCAGCGACCATCTGGTCGAAGCGGCGGCGCGCAGCGAGGCGCTGTTCAACGAAAAGCTCGCCGCGTCCGGCCTGCAGGGCCATTGGCACGGCCTGACCCACGGCGAATACAACCATGTGATCCGCGAGGTCATCATCTGGTCGCGCTTTGCCGACCTGACGGTGCTGGGCCAGTATGACCGCGAGGCCGGATCGCAGGCCGCGCCGGAGGAACTGAACGAGCAGGTGGTGCTGAACTCCGGCCGGCCGGTGCTGGTCATTCCCTATGCCGGCCGCTTCCCGGTGATCGGCAAGCGCATCGCCGTCGCCTGGAATGCCGAGCGCGAAGCCGCCCGCGCCCTGTCCGACGCCATGCCGATGCTGGAGAAGGCTTCCGAGGTGACGGTCATCACCGTGCTGACCCAGGCCTCGAACGCGGCGCCGGAAGCACCGCGCGTCGGGCTGCTCGACCATCTCGCCTTCCACGGCGTGAAGGCGGAGCAGACCCACTTCACGGTCGACGACATCGGCGCGATGGACGCCCTGTTGGCCCGCGCCATGGACACCGGCGCCGACCTGTTGGTGATGGGCGCCCACGGCCATTACGGCTTCCCGTTCCTGCATCGCGGCAGCGGGACCCGCCACGTCCTGCGCACCTGCCCGGTGCCGCTGCTGCTGTCGCACTGAGCCGGGTGGGGGAGTTTTTGCCCCCTCCCTAACCCTCCCCCGCTTCGCGGGAGAGGGGACTGCCGCCGCTCCGCTGTGAAACTCCTGCAAGCGTCCTGCCCCCTCTCCCGCGCAGCGGGGGAGGGATGGGGAGGGGGCAACACGGCGCCCCCAACACCCCCCTCACGCCGCCTTCACCCCGCTCAGGAAGCTCTCCACCTCCTGGCGCAGGCGGGTGGATTCGATGCTGAGATGGTCGGCGACGTTGCGGACCTCGCCGGCGGCGCGGCCAGTGTCGCCGGCGGCACGGGTGACGCCGACGATGTTGCTGGTCACCTGCTGCGTGCCCTGGGCCGCTTCCTGGACGTTGCGGCTGATCTCCTGAGTCGCCGCACTCTGCTGTTCCACCGCCGAGGCGATGGTCGCGGAGATCTGGCTGATCTCGGTGATGATGCGGCCGATCTCCTCGATAGCGGAAACCGCCTCGCGGGTCGCGCCCTGGATGGTGGCGATCTGGCCGGTGATGTCCTCCGTGGCCTTCGCCGTCTGGTTGGCAAGGCTCTTCACCTCGCTCGCCACCACCGCGAAGCCCTTGCCCGCCTCACCGGCGCGGGCCGCCTCGATCGTGGCGTTGAGCGCCAGCAGGTTGGTCTGCGCCGCGATGTTGTTGATGAGGTCCACCACCTCGCCGATCTTCTGCGCGCCGTCGGCAAGGCCGGAGACGACGCCGTTCGCCCGGCTGGCACCGCTGACCGCCTGTTCGGCGACGCGGGTCGACTGCGAGACCTGACGGCCGATCTCGTCGATGGAGGAGGAGAGTTCCTCCGCCGCCGCGGCGACGGTCTGGACATTGGCGGAGGCCTGTTCGGCGGCCGAGGCCACCGTGGTGCTCTGGCGGTTGGTCTCGTCGGCGGTGCTGGTCAGCATGCCGGCTGACTGCTGCATCTGGGTCGCCGCGCCCGACAGGCTCTGCACCACCGCGGTCACATTGCCTTCGAAGCTGCGCATCAGCTCCTCCAGCCGGGCGGCGCGGCGGGCCTTGGCCTCTTCCTCGGCGCGCTGGGCGGTTGCGAGGCTGTCGGCCTCGATGGCCCTGCGCTTGAAGACATCCATGGCTTCGGCCATGGCGCCGACCTCATCCTTGCGGCCGACGCCCGGAACATCGACCGCCCGCTCGCCGCCGGCCAGACGGCCCATGGCGGCGGTCATGGCGACGATGGGCGAGGCGATGGCGCCGCGCAGCACCATCCCGGCGGCCACGGCGACCAGAACAGATGCCAGCGCGCCGACGATGGCAGTGAGATAGCCGGTCGAGAAGGCGGCCTTCTGTTCGTCCTTACGCTGGGTCAGCAGTGCCCGCTCGGTGTCCTCGATCTGCGTGACCAACGCCCGGATATTGTCCATCGAGGCCTTGCCCAGCGCCTTCGCCTCCATCGCGCGGGCTTCCTCGCGCGATTCGGCCTTGGACATCAGGGCGATTTCCTTTTCCGCCACGGTCTGGTGCCAGGTGGCGGCGTGCTTGCGCAATTCCTCCAGCCGGGCCTGCTGCTGCGGGTTGTTGGAGGTCAGCGACGTCACCTCCGCCAGGGCGCGGTCGAACGCCTGCTCACCCTTGCGATAAGGCTCCAGGAAAGCCTGGTCGCCGCTGACCAGATAGCCGCGCAGCCCGGTCTCCTGGTCCACCAGCGCCGCCAGCGCCGCGTCGGTGGTCTGGATCACGCGGTAGGTGTGGATCGTCCAGCCGATGGAGGATTGGATGGACGACAGCGTGGCATAATTGGCAAAGCTGATCGCACCGATGATGACGATCAGCGCGGCGAACGCCGTCAGCAGCTTTCCGCCGATTCGGAGATTGGTGAACCAGGACATTTCTTGCGCCTCTTGTGACCGGACGGGCTTGTGATTCGCGCGGACAGCCGCCTTGCCTCGCGGAGTCGCATCCGATTGGGTGAGTGTCTAACCCTTTGGACTGCGAAACCTGATACGGCAGGAATCCCGATTTCGATCACCTGGAATTTTGCGTATGTCGAAATCTTCGTCTGTCACATAAGGCCTATACCCGCCTTGCAAACAAAGCGTTAACGGTCTGATGTTGTTCTACCGACGGTAACTGGTCTGCGCGCCGTCATTGCTGCTGCGCGCATGCGGCAGGGTGACGCACCAACCTATGGAGATCGGAGGGCCGCTTCGGCGGTCAGCGACGAAGCCGCATGTCGATGTGGGGAATGCCGAAATCGTCATAGGGCTCGGTGACCCGGACAAAACCGAAGCTGCCGTAGAAGCGCTCCAGATAAAGCTGTGCGCCGATCAGCACGTCGCGGCCGGGCCAGCATTCCGCCAACACCGCCAACGACTCCGCGACCAACGCCCGCCCCAGCCCGGTGGAGCGCTGCGACCGGTCCACCGCCAGCCGGCCGAAGGAGACCGTCGCATCCGGACCTTCGGAATCGGGGGCCTCGCGGTCTGGGCCAAGGCAGCGGGCACAGCCGACGATGGCGCCGCTGCCGTCCGCCGCGATCAGGTGAAGCGCCTCGGGGTCGCGGCCGTCGATGTCGGGATAGGGGGACGACTGCTCGACCACGAACACGCGGCTGCGCAGGGCCAGCATGTCGTGCAGGTCGGTCAGCGACAGGGCGTCGAAGGCGACGCGGCGGATCGGCGGAGCGGACATTCCGGCGGGCCGCTCAGGCGATCGCATTGCGGATCATGTAGTCGGCGATGTCCTTGGGCTTGACCTTGATTTCGGTCAGCGGCTCGTCGGCGGTCATCGCCTTGGCGACCAGCAGGCTGTTCTGCACATTGGTCAGGGTGACGCGGTAGACGCCGGCGGCCCCCTTCAGGCGCGGGTAATAGGTGGGGTCGATCACCTTCTCGCGCCGGCCGAGCCGGGCCAGCGCGCTGTCCTCGTCCAGATCCTCGACCTGTTGGGACTGAACCAGCTTCCAGTCGGATTCGCCACCCCAGCCGGCGGCGACGGCGGCCTTCACCGCGGCCTCGTCCGCCGCGACGCCCAGCTTGTAGATGTGCTTACCCTGTCCGACGTCGGACGCCCATTTGGTCAGGGCGGCGCTGCGCGCGACATAGACGACGGGCATGACGACTCGATCCTCCCGGCACTGGCTGTTGGAGTTGCGTTATTGCAGCGACGATTGGCGCGCAATGGGCGTGATCAGGATGCGGCTGACGACGTCCTTGCCGAACATGGCGACGACCGATTCGTCGATCCGGCGGCGCAGGGCGGGGACGTTCGCGATGTTGCCGCGGACGATCCATCCCTCGTCCACGCCCTTGTAGATGGCGGTCAGGATGGCGTCGTGCAGGCGGGGGATGCTCAACTGCACCTCGCCCAGTTTCAGCGCGTCGCCGATTTCCAGGTTCACTTCGACCTGGGTGTATTTCTCGATCCGGCCGGCATTCACCACCGGGACCATCAGCGGCTTGATCCGCACGGACGGGGGCAGGGCGCCCGCCGCCCCTTCGTTCGCGGCGGCCGGCGGCGCCGACGGCAAGGTCAGGAACAGGGCAAGGCAGAGGGCAGGCAGAAAGCCGCGCATGACAAACACCGCGAAGGACCGTAAGGCTGGATTCTACCGGTCCGACGCGGCGGTTGCAACCGCCGCCCGGGTCCTTTGCCGACCCAGGGGCGATTGGTCACGGTCTGGCTGGGATCAGGCGGCCTTCTTGCCGCTGGCGGCAATCGCCTTCTTGTTGACGTCGCCGATCGCCAGCTTGTTCAGCAGCGAGTCGGTGTCCTTTTCCTCCTGCAGCGTCTCGTCCAGCAACTGCGCTACCTTGTCGAGGCCGCAGGCGGTGGCATAGGCGTGGAGCGTGCCGTAGCTGGCGATCTCGTAATGCTCCACCTTCTGGGCGGCGGCGATCAGGGCGGCATCCTGAACCTCCGGCGCCAGACCCATTTCGAGGATTTCCTGCGCCTCGCTGATCAGCCCTTCCATCGCGTCGCAATGCTTGCCGCGGGGGCGGGTGTCCATTTCCTCGAACACCTGCTGCAGCCGTTCGATCTGGCCGTTGGTCTGTTCCAGATGGGTCTCGAAGGCCTTGCGCAGCTGGTCGGAGCTGGCGGCCCTGGCCATCTTGGGCAGGGCCTTCGCGATCTGCTTCTCGGCGTGGTAGATGTCGCGAAGATCCTCGATCAGCAGGTCCTGCATCGTCTTGGCGGCCATTATGATGGTCCTTCCTCGCTGTGGGTGTTGGCGGAGCGGGGCTCCTGCGCGCCGAATGGCAGCGGGAACAACAGCGATGGTCACCGGGCGTTGCGGTCTCGAACGGGGATCGGCCTTCGGATAGGGGAGGGGACGGATCATGACGGCAGCGGGCGGCGACGGCGAGGTGCTGTTCGAATTCCAGCGGGTCGGCAGCTATCTGAGGGTCACCGCCATCGACGCGAAGACGGGCGTCGAGGTGACGGTGGCCGGCCCGGCGACCGGCAGCCAGGAGCTGCTGAAACGGACGGCGATCAACAAGCTGCGCTTCGTCCAGAACAAGAACGCGGACAACGGGGGGGCTCCCGGGGGACCGGGGAAGCCGGCGCCGAAGGGGCGTGGCGGCCTTTACTGATCAGCTGCTTTTGGCCGACCGCTTTCGCCCGACTGTTTTTGAACCACTGCCGGGGCCTGCCAAAGAAAACGCGCCGCCGGACGGGGCCGGGCGGCGCGTATCGAAGTCTGGCTTTTGCTGATGGTGAGCGCCGGCATGCCTCCGCCGGCAACCCCGCATGGGACATGGCCGCAATGGACATGGCCCAAGGCCGGATCACCGGTCGTAGAGCGAACCGCTCGACTCAGACAGTAGACCTATGCCTGCCCGTTGGCACTGGCGCAGGGGGTGTAACGCTTGTAGAACCGCGCATCTCTGAACGAATGGCGCATAGAAAGGGCCCTTCTCCCGTGCCGTCGGGGCGGGTAAGCGAAGAAAGGGCCCGGCCGTTGTGCGGCCGGCTTTCGCACAGAGGAACGAAACACCAGAGGATCGAGGCCATGGTTGGTGTGAGGGCGGTTCGTGTGACGGCTTTCCTGCGCGTGTCGGTGATGTCGGCGCTTCTGACGGCGACCGCCCTGGCGGCGGCCCTGCCGGTGCTGACCACGGCGCGGACGGCAGGCGCCGCGACCTCGCAGAAGCCGGGCCATGGGACGCAGGATCATGGCAGCCGGTCTGCCGCGCCCACTGCGCCGTCACCGGGCGCTCAGGCCGGCGGAGCGGCATCGACGGCGCCCCAGCCCACCACCCCGGCGGCGGGCTGCCTGAAGCCGGGCGTGCCGCTGTGCATGGACGACCAGTCCACCTTCCTCAGCGCCGACAAGATGTCGTCCTGTCAGGGGGAGGTGAAGGAGTATGTCGACAAGTCGATGGCCTACCTGACCTGTCTGAACGAAGAGAATGTGGCGACCGGGCGGGAACTGAGCCGCAATGTCGACCGGTTCAACTGCCGCCTGTCGGGCCGGAAGGGCTGCGCCAACTGAGATTGGCAAATTGGGAGGCCGCCGGGATGCGCCGGGGCGGTTGAGATGCCGGCGGCGACCGGTCCGCCGCAGCTGGCGGGGGTAGCCGGCTCGCGTCTTCAACCAATCCGATGGCTTCGCCGTCAATCCGACCGCTTTGCCATCGTTCTGACATGCACACGGGCCGCATCCCATGGGACCGGCCCGCGTTGCATACGGACTTTACACGATCAACCGGCCTTGCGGCGGGTCTGGCGGCCGGAGCTGCGGCCGAGGCCGATGCGCTTGGCGAATTCCGAACGCTGCGCCGCATAGTTCGGCGCGACCATCGGATAGTCGGGCGGAAGTCCCCAACGGGAGCGATACTCGTCCGGCGACATGTTGTAGGTCGAGCGAAGGTGCCGCTTCAGCATCTTCAGCTTCTTCCCGTCTTCCAGGCAGACGATGTATTCGGGCGTCACCGACTTGCGAATCGGAACGGCAGGCTTCAGCGGTTCCGCCGCGACCTCGCGAGGCTGACCATTCAGGCCAGTCAGCGACGAGTAGACCGTATTGATCACATCGGGGATTTGCTGAGCAGGCAACACGTTCTTGCTGACATACGCCGATACGATGTCGGCGGTCATCCGCAGCAGCGCATTGTCCGGTACATCGGCGCGAAGCTGGTCGCTCATTGCACTGTGTCCTGGTTTTTCATTTGTCCGTACGAACCAAGTTGCATACCGTGATTTGGGTGTCAATATAATTTCGGCAAGCTCCAAATTAGTTGCTCTTGGCTGCCAGAACAAAGGAGCGCGGTGCAAATCAGCCTTCGCTGAATATCGTTGCGCGGTTGTGGCTGTGCCGCAGCTTTAGCGGCGGTCTAGTAAGCGCAGGCTTGTGATTTTCCGCCGAGTCCGCAGCGGCAATTGGGCGTCTTCCCGCTCCTATAACGAATCGGCTAACTCCCTTGTTTCGGCTTCTCGGCAACGCAGAGGTGAAAACCGCCTCCGAACCTTCGCGGCGATGGGGTGCGATGGCTTGGCGCGGGCGGGGAACCGCGAAGAACGGCCTGCGCCGGGCGTTTGGCCGGGGCAGGCCGGTTTTGGCCCCGAGCTTAGCCATGCATCCACGTCATGGTGTGGCAGTGGCGGTCTGTACCGACATCTGGTAGGGTGCGGGCGTCTTTCGCCGCGTTGTCGGCGCTGTCGTCGTTTGTGCATCCGCTACCGCACGCACCGGAGTTTTTGCCGTCATGACCGTCCGCACCGTGGCACTCGCTTCCGATCACGCCGGCTATGAGCTGAAGGCCCAGATCGCCCGGCAGCTCGAGGACGCCGGCTTCACCGTCCTCGACCTCGGTACCGACGGGCCGGCCTCGGTCGATTACCCGGATTTCGCCGCGGCGCTGGCCGCCGCCGTCACCGACGGCCGGGCGCAGCGCGGCGTGCTGATCTGCGGCAGCGGCATCGGCATCAGCATCGCCGCCAACCGCCATCCCGGCATCCGCGCCGCCCTGGTCCATGACGTGACCACCGCGCGCCTGTCGCGCGAGCACAACGACGCCAACGTGATCGCGCTCGGCGCCCGCGTCATCGGCCCGGAGATCGCCAAGGATTGCGTCGACGTCTTCCTGAAGACCGCTTTCGAGGGTGGGGAGCGTCACAGCCGCCGCATCGCCAAGATGGGCTGAGCGCGCCCGTCGCGCCGCCTTTCCCGGCCCCTTATTTGGCCGCCAAGGCCCGCAACCGGGACGCGACAGAACCCGGAAAGACCCAACGGAAGCCGCCGGACCGGGCGTCCGGCCGGCTTCGCGCCCTTCGATCGAGGAACCTTCCGCCATGACCAGCAGCAACACCGCCGAGATCGGCCGCTTCTTCGCCGCCTCGCTCGCCGAGACCGATCCCGAACTGGCCCGCGCGGTGCGCGACGAGCTGGTCCGCCAGCAGGAGCAGATCGAACTGATCGCGTCCGAGAACATCGTCTCGCAGGCGGTGCTGGAGGCGCAGGGTTCGGTCCTGACCAACAAGTATGCCGAAGGCTATCCGGGCAAGCGTTACTATGGCGGCTGCGAGTTCGTCGACATCGCCGAGAATCTGGCGATCGAGCGCGCCTGCAAGCTGTTCGGCTGTGATTTCGCCAACGTGCAGCCGAACTCCGGCTCCCAGGCCAACCAGGCGGTGATGCTGGCCCTGCTGCAGCCGGGCGACTGCGTTCTCGGCATGTCGCTGGCCGCCGGCGGCCACCTGACCCACGGCGCCGCCCCCAACATGTCGGGCAAGTGGTTCAAGGCCGTGCAGTACGGCGTTCGCAAGGACGACCACCTGATCGACTTCGATCAGGTCGAGGCGCTGGCCCGCGAGCACAAGCCGAAGCTGATCATCGCCGGCGGCTCGGCCTATCCGCGCGTCCTCGACTACCAGCGCTTCCGCGCCATCGCGGACGAGGTCGGCGCCTACCTGATGGTGGACATCGCCCACTATGCCGGCCTGATCGCCGGCGGCGTCTATCCGAACCCGTTCCCCTATGCCGACGTGGCCACCACCACCACCCACAAGACCCTGCGCGGTCCGCGCGGCGGCATGGTGATGACCAACAGCGAAGAGATCGCCAAGAAGATCAACTCGGCGGTGTTCCCCGGCCTGCAGGGCGGCCCGCTGATGCATGTCATCGCCGCCAAGGCCGTCGCCTTCTCCGAGGCGCTGCGTCCGGAGTTCAAGACCTACGCCCAGGCGGTGGTCGACAACGCCCAGGTGCTGGCCAAGACGCTGATCGGCGGCGGGCTGGACATCGTGTCGGGCGGCACCGACAGCCACATCGTGCTGGTCGACCTGCGTCCGAAGAACCTGACCGGCAAGGCGGCGGAAGCCAGCCTGGAGCATGCCGGCATGACCTGCAACAAGAACGGCGTGCCGTTCGACCCGCAGAAGCCGATGATCACCTCCGGCGTCCGTCTGGGCAGCCCGGCCGCGACCACCCGCGGCTTCGGCACCGCCGAGTTCAAACAGGTCGGCGAGATGATCGTCGAGACGCTGGACGGGCTGGCCGCCAGCAACTCCGGCGACAACACGGCGGTCGAGGCCGCGATGCGCGAGCGGGTGCGCGGCCTGTGCCGTCAGTTCCCGATTTATCCGACTCTCTGATCCGATAAGGTGATCGACAGATGCGCTGCCCGTTCTGCGGAAACGAGGATACCCAGGTCAAGGACTCGCGCCCGACCGAAGACAACTCGGCAATCCGCCGGCGGCGCTTCTGTCCCAGTTGCAGCGCCCGCTTCACCACCTTCGAACGCGTCCAGCTGCGCGAGCTGACGGTGGTGAAGAGCAACGGCCAGCGCGAACCCTTCGACCGCGAGAAGCTGCTGCGGTCGATGAAGATCGCGCTGCGCAAGCGCCCGATCGACGCCGACCGCATCGACCGGGTGGTGAACAGCATGGTCCGCCAGCTGGAATCCTCCGGCGAGAGCGAAATCCCGTCGAAGCAGATCGGCGAGAAGATCATGGAGGCGCTGCAGACGATGGATCAGGTGGCGTATATCCGCTACGCCTCCGTCTACAAGGACTTCCGCGAGGCGTCCGACTTCAACGAGTTCGTGGAGCAACTGGCTCCGGAAGCGTCGCCGGGGATGTGAGTGGTCCGGTGCGGGGCAGGTGGTTGTCCTGCCCCGCACCGACCCGTCAGCCGAACTGTGCCAGGATGGCCAGCAGCAGGATCGCTACGATGTTGGTGATCTTAATCATCGGGTTCACCGCCGGGCCAGCGGTGTCCTTGTAGGGGTCGCCGACGGTATCGCCGGTCACCGCCGCCTTGTGGGCGTCGGAGCCTTTGCCGCCGTGATTGCCCTCCTCAATGTATTTCTTCGCATTGTCCCAGGCGCCGCCGCCCGAGGTCATCGAGATGGCGACGAACACGCCGGTGACGATGGTGCCCAGCAGCATGGCGCCCAGCGATGCGAAACCGGCCGCCTGACCGCCGATGGCGGCGATCACCACATAGAGCACCACCGGGGCCAGCACCGGCAGCAGCGAGGGGATCACCATCTCCTTGATCGCCGCACGGGTCAGCATGTCGACCGCACGGCCGTAATCGGGCTTGGCGGTGCCCTCCATGATGCCGGGGATTTCGCGGAACTGGCGCCGCACCTCCACCACCACCGATCCAGCGGCACGGCCGACGGCGGTCATGCCCATGGCGCCGAACAGGTAAGGCAGCAGGCCGCCCACCAGCAGCCCGACGACGACATAGGGGTCGTTCAGCCGGAACTCGACCGGGATGTTCGGGAAGTAATGGCCGAGGTCCTGGACATAGGCGGCGAAGAGGACCAGGGCGGCCAGACCGGCGGAGCCGATGGCGTAGCCCTTGGTCACCGCCTTGGTGGTGTTGCCGACGGCGTCCAGCGCGTCGGTGGTGACGCGGATGTTGGCGGGCATGTCCGACATTTCGGCGATGCCGCCGGCATTGTCGGTGACCGGGCCATAGGCGTCGAGCGCCACCACCATGCCGGCCAGCGCCAGCATCGTCGTCGCGGCGATGCCGATGCCGAAGACGCCGGCCTGCCCGTGGGCGATCAGGATGCCGGCGCAGATGACGATCACCGGCAGGGCGGTCGATTCCATCGACACGGCAAGGCCCTGGATGACGTTGGTGCCGTGCCCGGTCTCAGACGCCTTGGCGACGCTGCGCACCGGGCGGAAGGCGGTCGAGGTGTAGAACTCGGTGATCCAGACCAGCAGGCCGGTGACGCCCAGCCCGACCAGGGCCGAGACGAACAGGTTGAAGCCGGTGATCGCCGTGCCGTCCGTCATCGGAATGGCGCGGGTGAAGCCGAACAGGATCGCGGTGACGATCAGGATCAGCACCAGCGACAGGCCCGCCGCGACGGCTAACCCCTTATAGAGCGCCTTCATGATGGCGTTGTCGGCACCGAGCTTCACCGCGAAGGTGCCGGCGACCGAGGCCAGGATGCACACGGCTCCGATCAGCAACGGATAGACCAGCATCATCCGCAACACGCCGCCGGTAAAGAAAATCGCCGCCAACAGCATGGTGGCGACGATCGTGACGGCGTAGGTTTCGAACAGGTCGGCGGCCATACCGGCACAGTCGCCGACATTGTCGCCGACATTGTCCGCGATGACCGCCGGGTTGCGCGGGTCGTCCTCCGGGATGCCGGCCTCCACCTTGCCGACCAGATCGGCGCCGACGTCGGCGCCCTTGGTGAAGATGCCGCCGCCCAGTCGGGCGAAGATGGAGATCAGCGATGCGCCGAAGCTGAGCGCCACCAGCGCCTCCAGCACGGTGCGGACCTCGACCGGGTCGTTGACGTGGTAGACCAGCGTCAGGATGCCGAAATAGCCGCCGACCCCCAGAATCCCCAGCCCGACCACCAGCATGCCGGTGATCGCCCCCGATTTGAAGGCGATGTCGAGCGCGGGAGCCAGCCCATTGGTTGCTGCCTCCGCCGTGCGGACATTGGCGCGGACCGACACGTTCATGCCGATATAGCCTGCGCTGCCCGACAGGACGGCGCCGATCAGGAAGCCCAAGGCGACCGGAAAGCCCAGCGTGACCCACAGGATCAGCAGCAGGACGACGCCGGCGATGGCGATGGTGGTGTATTGGCGGTTCAGGTAGGCGCGTGCCCCTTCCTGCACCGCGGCGGCGATGGCCTGCATCCGGTCGGACCCCGGCGACGCGGCCATGACTTCTTTTCCGGTACGAAAACCGTAGGCCAGCGCGAGCAGGCCGGCGGCGATGATGACGATGAACGCTAGAGCCATCGCATCCCCCGATTGCTTTTAAGGACGCGCCCCGGAAAGGCTGGTCCCACCACGCATTCAAGTGGGGGAGAAGTCGGGCGCAAGTATTATCGGGAAAAGCATGCGCCCGGTCCCGCCGCTTTGCAACCGCCGCACGGGGCGACGCGACGCGGCGAAATGGCCGAGGGTGATCCTGACCTTTATGGGTAGTGCAGGGATTCTGCACCGCAAAATGGGTGCAAATCGCGGGTGTTGTGCAGTGCGGTCAGAGATTGCGTTGCGTAACCGCCTGAACCAGCACGTCATAGACCGCGTCCTTGCCAACCACTTTGATGGCGGCCTCCTTCAATTTCGCCTTTACGGCAGGAATATTGACCAAAGCACCGTTCAGGATCGACTTGTCGGCGACGCCGCCGTAGAGCGCGGTCAGAAAGGCGTCGGTCAGGCGTGGTTGGTTGGCCTGGACCATCGGCTGCTGTTCCAGAATCACTTCAACCGCCACCACGACAGTGACGAACTGCTCGACTCGGGACGGGCCGATCATCGGCACCACCAAGGGCGGTAGACGGACGAAGGCGGTGGGGGGCTTGGGCGGCGGCTCCACCTTCTTCGGTTCTTCCGGGTGCGGTGTGAAGTATTTCTGATAGACGAACCAGCCGCCAAAGCTGGCGCCGCCCAGCAACACGATGCCGAGAACGAGGACGATCAGGGCCTTGACCACGGCAGCACACCTTACGCAGACGAAAGTTCGCCGAACCCTGCGCCGGGGAAGCTTTCGATTGTCTTAAATGCGGGAAATCTGATGCGACGGGTCAGAAATGGTCCCAGCCCCGCCGGGCCAGCGGCAGGGGCGCGCCGGAGGCATCCAGCACGGCGACCTCACCGGGCGTGTGGGGGCGGAATTCACCGATTTCGGTGATCGCAACGCCGCACTCGGCGGACAGGGCAGCCAAGGCGTCGCGGGCCGAGGGCGGGGCGGTGAACAGAAGCTCGTAATCGTCGCCGCCGGTGATGGCGAGCGCCAGCCGGACCGGATCGCCGTCGATGGCGCCGCGCGCCGCATCCGACAGCGGCACCGCATCGGCCCGCAGCAGCGCGGCGCAGCCGGATTCCTCGCAGAGATGGCCGAGATCGGCGACCAGACCGTCCGACACGTCCATCGCACCGCCGGCCAGCCCGATCAGCCGTGGTCCGACGCTCATGCGCGGGTCCGGCCGGCGCATGCGGCGCAGCAGATGGGCGCGGGTCTCCTCGTCCGGAACATCGAGGCGGCCATAGGCGATCTCCAGCCCCAGGGCGGCATCGCCGATGCTGCCGGTGACGAAGACGCGGTCGCCCGGCTGCCCGCCCCAGCGCGGCAGGGCGCGGCCGGTGGGGACCAGCCCGAAGGCGGTCACCGACAGGGTGATCGGGCCGCTGGTGGACACCGAATCACCGCCGGCCAGCGCGATGCCGAACTGCCGCTGATCCTCGCCCAGGCCGGCGGCGAACGCCTCCAGCCAGGATTCATCCAGGCCGCGGGGCAGGGCGGTCACCAGCGTGTAGGCCAGCGGCTCCGCCCCCATGGCGGCGAGGTCGGACAGGTTGCTGCGCATCAGCTTGGCGGCAATGTCGGCCGGCGCGTCGTCGGGGAAGAAATGCACCCCGGCCACCATGGCGTCGGTGGTGACCACCAACTCCCGCCCCTCCGGCACCCCGAACACAGCGGCATCGTCCCGCAGCCCGCGGGCGCCGGGGAACCCGGCGGCCAGCGGCTTGAAGAAGCGGGTGATGCGGCCGAACTCGCCGAGGTGGGGATTGGTCATGAGGGTGCCTTCACGCCCCCTCTCCCGGGGCTCTCAGCGGATCTTCGATCCGCCTGACGCCGTCAGCACAAACGAAGTTTGTGCGAGAGGCGGGAG
>NZ_LGQY01000024.1:0-35487 GCF_003116065.1 Azospirillum sp. TSO5
GTGGCGATCTGTTGCTTCACGACGATGAGGAGGGCAATGCGAACGGTCATTACACACGCATCGCCCCTATCAATAACAGCCTGGTCTTCTTCCCGGCTGATCGCCTGCATGAGGTGCTGCCGGTCACCTGTGACAGTGCTGATCCGCTGGATGGTCGCATTACCATCAACGGCTGGTTCCACACCCCGGAGTGATGGTCGCGGTAAAGTGATTGCGCTTTGTAGGTTCTACTCGGAACAGTTCACGCGGCTCTGTCACGTTAACTTAAGCGAGGCAAGGAAGATAGCGGCCGCCGCCGACCTCCATACATCAAGGCGCCTTGAGGACACACATCTCCTGTTGCCAGACGACGAAGGCGTCAGCTCGGTAGGCCCGATATTCGACTGCCGTCATGAGGTGCCGGCACGGATGGCCATGTTGGTGAAAAGGGCCATGGGCGGACAGGAACTGCCGAACTTGGCGCGGTGATGTGAAGCGCTTCATTCGTCGCCCGCGCAGGCGGGTGGGTTTGTGCGAGTTCTCGGCACGGTTGTTGAGGTAGCGACTTTGCCGGTTCTCGATGCCGGGGATGATCTTGGCCTTGGCGGCAGCGTACGACTTCAGTTTGTCGGTGACCACGATACGCGGTGCGTAATGCGAGCCCTTCAACAGCTTCCAGAAGAAGCGCAGGGCCGCTTTGGTGTTGCGCCGGCTCTGCACCAGGATGTCGAGCACCACACCCTCCTGGTCGACCGCGCGCCAGAGGTAGTGCTGGACACCATTGATCTTGAGGAACACCTTGTCCAAGTGCCAGCGCTCGCCGGGCCGAGGACGCCGTCGGCGGAGCCGATTGGCGAAGGTCTGGGCAAACTTGCGACAGCAGCGCCGGACCGTTTCGTAGGAGACCTCGACGCCACGCTCGGCTAGGAGCAGTTCAACGTCTCGAAAGCTGAACGGGAACGTGTGGTACAGCCGAACTGCGTGCGCGATCAGCTCGGCAGGGAAGCGGTGGCGGTAATGTGGATCGGGCTCGCGTCTCATCCCGCTACCATGCCCAGCGAACCTCCGGCTCGCCAGCACCGACGTTTATGTGACGATGCCGGTTGCAGCGCTAAAGATCGGAAAGATGAGAAAGAATAGTGCTGACGCTCGGATCGACCAAGGGCGTCAACCCATCGCGCGCCTTGCGGGATTCCGCGAGGATCCAGCCGCGGAAAGCCTGCGTCCGGGGATCGTCCAGCCGGCTTTCGTGGATCAGCAGGTAATATTCGCCAGCGCTGCGCACCTCGGATGGCAGCGGCATCGCCAGTTCGGCGCGGCGGTCGTACTGCGCTAGCAGGATGTCGGGCACGATGGCGATCCCGCGGCCCTGCCGGGCGGCGTCGAGCGACATGAAGAAATGGCCGAACTCCAGCTCGCCGCCGGTTCCGGCGATGGCTTGTCCGCCGGTCGCCTTCAGCCAGTCCGGCCAGGCGTGCCGGCGGCTGGAGGTGTGGATCAGCGGCAGGCGCACCACCGGCCGCCCGTCCTCCAGCATCGCCTCGCCTGCAAGCTCCGGCGCGCAGGCCGGGCGGAGGATGTCGGGGAACAGCTCGTCCGCCTGTACGCCATCCCAGCTCGTCACCATGTCCAGATTTATGCGTGGCTGTCCACGCTCGTAGCGACGGCCCGGAATGCGGCCGACGCGGATCGCGATGTCGGCTTCGTGCGCCAGCAGGTTCGACGGCTCGATCGACGAGATGATCCGCACCTCGACGCCGGGGTTGGCCTGCGTGAACAGATGCAGGCGCGGCATCAGCCACAGCGACGCGATGGTCGGCAGGATCGAGATGGTCAGTGTGCGCATCGTCCGCGACCGGCCGATCCGCTGCGCCGAGCGCTCCAGCTCGCCCAGGCAGTCGCGGACGGTGCGGGCGAAATCCTCGCCCTCCGGGGTCAGTTCGATGCGCCGGGTCATGCGGCGGAACAGCTGGCAGTCCAGCGCCAGTTCGAGGTCGCGCACCTGCCGACTGATTGCGCCCTGGGTCAGGTGCAGCTCGTCGGCCGCCAGCGTGAAGGAGAGGTGCCGCGCGGCGGCGTCGAACCCGCGCAGGGTGTTGAGCGGCGGCAGCGGTCGTTTCGGCATCGGCATGGCCTCCCATGGATGAGCCTAGGTCATGCATAAGGGCCGAACAAGTCGTTTGTGAGGGTCGGGGTCCTTTGGCACGCTTCCTGTCACTGAACCGTCAGAGTTCAAAAGAAACAGGGCAAGCGCGAGGGTTACCGTGACACGAACAGTCATGACACGACAGACAAGGGGCGATCCCGGTAAGGATTGGGTGCTCGAAGTCAGCAGCATTGCCAAGAGTTACGGGGCAACCTGCGCCCTGCGCAACGCTTCGTTGCGGTTGCGGCCGGGAAAGGTCCATGCGCTTCTTGGCGAGAACGGCGCCGGCAAGAGCACGCTGGTGAAGATCGTCGTCGGCGCGATCCAGCCCGACCGCGGGCGGATCGCGCTGAACGGCGTTCCGACCCGTTTCGCCGGGGTGCGGCAGGCGATTGCCGCCGGGGTGATCCCGATCTACCAGCATCTCAGCCTGTTCCCCCATCTGTCGGTGCTGGAGAACCTGTCGGCCTTCGCCATCGCGGGTGCCGCGGGGCTGCGCGCCCGGCCGGCCCTGGTGCCGCGCGCCACGGCGCGGGCCTGGCTGGACGCGGTCGGCCTCGGCTGCGACCTCGATCTTCCGGTCGAGCGGCTGTCGGTCGGCGAGCGCCAGTTGGTGGAGATCGCCCGCGGGCTGGGGCAGCGCTGCAAGCTGCTGGTACTGGACGAGCCGACCGCCGCCCTGACCCATGATGAGACCGACCGGCTGTTCGGCGTGGTCCGCCGCCTGTGCGCGGAGGGCACCGCCGTCCTCTTCATCAGCCACAAGTTCGACGAGATCGAGGCGCTGGCCGACGACGTCACCGTCCTGCGTGATGGCGTCGCGGTGATCGACGCCGAGCCGCTGGCCTCGCTGAGCCGTGCCGAGCTGGTCCGCGCCATGCTGGGCGACATGGTGGAGTCCGGCGACCGCGCGTTGCCGCAGCCGGGCGGTCCGGTGCTGACCGCGACCGGGTTGCGGCTGGGGCCCGCAGACGCTCCCGCCGACATCACCGTGCGGGCGGGCGAGATCGTCGGGCTGGCCGGGCTGGTCGGTTCGGGCTCCCTGGAACTGGCGGCGGCGCTGGCGGGAGCCCGGCCGGTCGCCGCCGGCACGCTCGCGGTGCGGGGGGAAGCGCTGCCGCCGGGCGACCGCGCGCGGGCCGTCGCCGCCGGGGTCGGCTATGTTCCGGCCGACCGCCACGCCGAGGGACTGTTCGGCCCGCTGGCGGCGCTCCAGAACGCCTCCTCCTCGACCGTCGCGCTGTTCTCGCGCGGCGGGCTGCTGCGGCCGGGTGGTGAGGCGGCGGCGCTGATGCCCTGGCTGCGCCGGCTGAACCTGCACCCCTTCCAGCCGGAGCGGCCGGCCGCCGGATTCAGCGGCGGCAACCAGCAGAAGCTGCTGCTGTCGCGCAATCTGGCGGTACCGGACCTGCGGGTCCTGGTGGTGCTGGAACCGACGCGGGGCGTCGACATCGCCGCGCGGGAAACCATTCACGACGCGTTGGTCGAGGCCGCGGGCCGGGGTGTCGCCGTCGTCGTCGCCTCCAGCGACCTCGACGAGGTCATGGCCCTGTCGCACCGCATCCTGGTCGTGCGGCACGGCAGCCTCGACGGCGAACTGCCGCGCGGCACCGGCCGCGCCGCCCTGATGGACCGGCTGGCCGGACGGAGGGCGGCATGATGGCCCTGAGCGGCGCCCGGCCGCGCCCCTTCTCCGGCCGTCTCAACCCGCCCGCCGCCGTCTGGGTCGTCCTGCTGCTGTTCTGCGTCTTCGCCCTGGCGGTGCCGCGCTTCGCCAGCGCCGGCAATCTGGAAAATCTGCTGCGGGTCGGTTCCATCCTCGGCATCGCCGCCTGCGGCCAGACCATCGTGCTGATCCTCGGCGGGATCGAGTTCTCCTTCGGCGCGTCGGCGGCGCTGGCCAGCGTGGTGACGGTGCTGGCCCTGCCGTCCGCCGGGGTGGTGGGCGGCTTCGCGGCCGGCGCGGCAGCGGTGCTGGTGGTGGGCCTCGTCAACGGCACGCTGGTCGCGCGCTTTTCCCTGCCGCCCTTCCTCGTCACGCTCGGCATGCTGATGGTGGCTGGCGGCGGGGCGGCGGTGCTGGCCGGCGGGCTGCCGATCGACGCGCCGCCGAGCGACGCCTTCTCCTGGCCGGCGCGCGGCCGGGTCGCCGGCATCCCGGTGCCGATCTTGGCGGCGGCGGCAAGCTTCGCCCTGCTGCACCTCCTGCTCGCCCACACCCGCGCCGGCAGGCTCTGGTACCTCGTCGGCGCCAACGGCACGGCGGCGCGGCTGTCCGGCATCACGGTGTGGCGGTCGGTGCTGGCGGGCTATCTGCTGGCCGGCGCCTTCTGCGCGCTCGCCGCCGTCATCCTGACCAGCCGGGTCGCTTCCGGCCAGCCCGGCCTCGCCCCCAACCTGCCGTTCGAAACCATCGCGGCCTGCGCCGTCGGCGGCATCCCGCTGGCCGGCGGGCAGGGGAGGGCGGTGCAGACGCTGTGCGGCGTGCTGGTCATCGCCATGCTGAACAACGCGGTGGTGCTGCTGAACCTGCCCGTCGCCTACCAGCAGCTGATGATCGCCGCCGTAATCCTCGGTGCGGTGATCCTCCAGCAGTTGCCCCGGCTTCTTCTTCTGCTGCCGGTCCGGCCCACCCGCCAGCCAGAGGAGGACCGGTCATGAGCGCCCGTATTCCGCGCCGCTCCGCCGATGGCCTGCGCGCCGCCGCTTCCATCCTTCCCATTCCCTTCCGGGTCGCGCCGCTCTGCCTGGTCCTGGCGGTGGCGGTGTTCGCTGCCACCGCGCCGCGCTTCCTCAGCCTGGGCAACGCCGCCAACATCGGGGCGCAGGTCTGGGTCCTCGCCCTGCTCGCCATCGGCCAGATGTTCGTGCTGGCAACCAGGGGCTTCGATATCTCGGTGGGCGCCGTCGCCGCCCTGTCCAGCGTCTGCGCGGCGATGGCCTGCAACGCCTGGGGCCTGCCCGGGCTGGCCGCCGGGGCGCTGGCCGGGCTGCTATGCGGGCTGGTCAACGGCGCGCTGGTCGGCACGCTCGGCCTCCAGCCGGTGGTCGCTACGCTGGGCAGCCTGATCGCCGTGCGCGGCCTGTCGCTGCTGATCACCGGCGATGGACAGGTGGTGCCGCTCGACGCGGCCGGCGCGGTGACCCGCCTCGGCTTCGAGCCGATGCCGATCCTGCCCGCCTCCAGCTGGGCGGCGCTGGTCCTGACGGTCGGAGCGGCCCTGCTGGTCGGCCGCAGCCTCGCCGGCCGACGCATCCTGATGGCCGGATCGAATCCCGAGGCGGTGGCGCTGGTCGGCGTCGACACCCGGCGCGTCCAGCTCTGGGCCTATGGCCTGTGCGGCCTGTTCGCCGGCCTCGCCGGGGTGCTGATGACGGTCCGGGCCGGCTCCGGCCTGCCGACTGAAGGGGCGGGGATGGAACTTCAGGCCATCGCCGCTGCGGTCATCGGCGGGACCGCGCTCAGCGGCGGCATTGCCAGCGTGACCGCCGTCGTGACCGGGGCGGCCTTCATCCAGGTGCTGCTGACCGGTCTCAACCTCCAGGGCGTCTCGCCCTTCGTCGCCCAGATCGCTGTCGGGGTAGTCATCATCGCCTCCGGCCTTCTCGAAACGCTCATCCGTTCGCTGCCCTCCTTCCACTCCCATCCAAGGACACGGACATGACCCGCTCCCCGACCCGCTTCGCCGGAAGCCTCGCCGCCCTCCTGCTCTCTACCGCACCGGCCCTGGCACAGGACAAGGCCATCGGCTTCGCCATCCCCAACCTCGCCTCGTCCTTCTGGATCTCCGCCGTCTATGGGGCGGAGCAGGAGGCCAAGGCCGCCGGCGTCACGCTGGTCAAGCTGAACGCCGGCGGCGACGCCAACACCAGCCAGCAGATCGCCCAGATCCAGGATTTGGCCCAGCGCGGCGTCGCCGCCATCATTGTCGGCGCCACCAACGGCGACGCGGTGCGGGCGGTGGTGGAGCAGGCGGTCGGCCGCGGCATCCCAGTGGTCGGCATCTCCTCGCCGCCCAACAGCGACCGGCTCAGCGCGACGGTCAGCGCCGACCATTACGACATGGGCCGTCTCCAAGCCCGCTGTCTGGCAAAAGCCATCGGCGGCAAGGGCGAGGTGGCGATGATGGCCGGGCCGACCGGGCAGGCCTGGTCCGACCTGCGGGCCAAGGGCTTCCGCGAGACGCTGGCGAAGGAGGCGCCGGAGGTGACGGTCGTCGCCGAATCCCGGCTGGCCGACAACCGCAACGCCGCCCTGACCACGGCGGAGGACTGGACCCAGCGCTTCCCCGAGCTGAAGGGCGTCTACGCCGCCACCGACGACATGGCGGCCGGCGTGGTCGCCGCGATGAAGGCCGCCGGGCGCGTGCCGGCGGTGCGGGTCTCCGCCTCCAACTTCAGCCCGACGGCGCAGCAGTTGCTGAAGGACCGAGAGCTGGCCTGCACCTCCATCCAGCAGGTGGTGGCGCAGGGCCGTGCCGCCTTCACCCAGGCGCTGGCCGCCGCCGACAAGAAGCCGGTCGAGGCCAAGGTCGTGCTGCCGGCCCTGCTCGTCACCTCTGACACGCTGGGCGAGGTCGATCTAAGCTCGGTCGTCGCCCCGGCCGACTACCGGCCCTGAACACATCGAACCGAAGGCAGGACAAGCGATGCTCCCCTCCCACAACCGCTTTCCCTATTCCGCGATCACCGACCGTCCCGACTTCTCCTGGCCGGGGGGGAAGCGGCTGGCCGTCTATGTGGCGCTCTGCGTCGAGCATTTCCCCTACGGCAGCGGTCTCGGGCTGCCCTATTCGCCGGGCTTGAGCCATCCCAACAGCTACAATTGGGCATGGCGGGAATATGGCAACCGGGTCGGCGGCTGGCGGCTGATCGACCTGTTCGACGCCCACCGCCTGCCGCTGACGGTGCTGCTCAACACCGAATGCTACGAGCATTGCCCGGAACTGGTCGCGGCGCTGCGCCGCCGCGGCGACGAGATCGTCGCCCATGGCCGCACCAACGGCGAGCACCAGAACGGCATGAGCCTGGAGGAGGAGCGCCGCCTGATCGCCGAGGCGACCGAGGCCATCCGCCGCCACGAGGGCAAGGCCCCCGCCGGCTGGATGAGCCCCGGCGCCCACCCCAGCGCCAACACCGAGGATCTGCTGGCCGAGGCCGGCTACCGCTACACGCTGGACTGGCCGATGGACGACCAGCCGGTGTGGATGCGGACCACCGGCGGGCCGCTGCTGAGCGTGCCATACCCGCACGAGGTGAACGACGTGCCGATGGTCGTCCTGCATGACGGCACGGCGACTGCCTTCGCCGACATGGCCATCGACAATTTCGACGAGATGCTGCGCCAGTCGAAGGACCAGCCGCTCGCCTACGGCATCACCATCCACAGCTTCATCGTCGGCCAGCCCTTCCGCATCAAGCAGTTCCGCCGGGTGCTGGAGCATCTCGACGCCCACCGCGACGAGGTGTGGTTCGCCACCGCCGGCCAGATCGCCGACCATTTCGCCGGGCTGATGCCGCCGGCGGCAGCCACCGCCCCGGCCAGACCCTGACCCGTTCCTGACGCCGGCCCACCGTTAGGGCCGGCTCCCATCCGAAAGGTTTCATCATGACTGAGACGCCCCTTGGGCTGTCCCAAACCCCGGCGCACGCCCGCGTTCTGCCCCCGCTGCGGGTCGCCGTCGCCGGCCTCGGCGCCGTCGGGCTGAAGATCGTCGAGGCGCTCGACGAGGGCCTCGACGGCTGCGTCCTGACCGCCGTCTCGGCCCGCGACAAGGCGGCGGCGGCGGACCGCCTGTCTGCCCTGACCCGCCCGGTACCGGTGGTGGACATCGCCGAACTGGAGCCGCTCGCCGACCTCGTCGTCGAATGCGCTCCCGCAGCACTGCTTCCGGGCATCGTCGAGCCGTTCCTCCGCGCCGGCAAGACGGCGGTGGTGCTCAGCTCCGGCGCCCTGCTGGCCAACGAAGGGCTGGTCGCCACAGCCCGCACCCATGGCGGGCAGATCGTCGTGCCGACCGGCGCGCTGCTCGGGCTCGACGCGGTGACGGCGGCGGCGGAGGGGGAAATCCGCGCCGTGCGTATGGTGACGCGCAAGCCGGTGCGCGGGCTGGTCGGCGCCCCTTATCTGGTCGAGAACAACATCGCCATCGAGGACATCACCGGCCCGCTGCGCATCTTCCACGGCACCCCGCGCGAGGCGGCGGTCGGGTTCCCCGCCAACCTGAACGTGGCGGTGGCGCTGTCGCTGGCCGGCATCGGCCCCGACCGCACGACGCTGGAGATCTGGGCCGACCCGGCGCTGGAGCGTAACACCCACCGCATCGAGGTCGAGGCGGACTCGGCGACCTTCACCATGGCGATCGAGAACATCCCGACCGACAACCCGAAGACCGGCCGCATCACCGCCCTTTCGGTGCTGGCCTATCTGCGCAAGCTGCGCGCCCCGCTGCGCGTCGGGTCTTGAGCGCCGCTTCGGCAAGAAACGAAAAACAGAAGGGGGATTCGTCATGGATCTCGGACTTTCCGGCCGCACCGCACTGGTGCTGGGCGCCGGGGGCGGGCTCGGCCGCGCCATCGCCCTGGGGCTGGCACGCGAAGGCGCCAACCTCGTCATCGCCGACCGCGACGCGCCGTCGCTGGCCGGCACCAGCGCCGTCCTCACCGAAACTGCCGCACCCTGCCTTCCCATCGTCTGGGATCTGGGCGACGCGGCCGCCACCGACCGCAACGTCGCCCTGGCCGAGGAACGGTTCGGCGCAATCGACATCCTGGTCAACAACACCGGCGGCCCGCCGCCGTCGCCGGCAAGCGGCGTCGATCCGAAGATCTGGTCGGCGCAGTTCGAGGCGATGGTGCTGTCGGTCATCCGCATCACCGACCGGGTGCTGCCCGGCATGCGGCAGCGGCGCTGGGGCCGGATCGTCACCAGCGCCTCGTCGGGCGTCGTCGCGCCGATCCCCAACCTCGCCTTGTCCAACGCGCTGCGCCTGTCCCTGGTCGGCTGGTCCAAGTCGCTGGCCCGCGAGGTTGCGGCCGACGGCGTGACCGTCAACATCGTCCTGCCCGGCCGCATCGCCACCGACCGCATCCGCTTCCTGGACGAGAGCAAGGCGGCGCGCGAAGGGCGGCCGGTCGCCGAAATCGTCGCCGAGAGCACCGCCGCCATCCCGATGGCCCGCTACGGCGAGCCGCGCGAATACGCCGACGCCGTCGCCTTCCTGGCCAGCGAGCGCGCCGCCTACGTCACCGGTTCCACCCTGCGGGTGGACGGCGGCTATATCCCCAGCATCTGAAAGTCCGAAGGATCCCCAGTATGAGCAGCAGCACCGAAACTGTCCTCACCGCCGCGCAGCGCGAGGACATCCGCACCCGCTTCCTGGCCATCGACACCTCCAACGTCGCCGACGTGCTCGACGTGATGGGTTGGCCCGATCAGGGGCTGGCGGCGGAATTCATGCCCTATCCCGCCACCGCCGGGCGGCTGGCCGGCTGGGCCTACACCATCCGCGGCCAGATGACCCCGTATCCGCTGGGCGGCGATGCCGACAAGATGGCGGCGTGCCAGGGGCTGTCGCCCGGCGAGGTGTCGGTGTGGAGCGGCGACGGTGACGGCATCTGCTATTTCGGCGAGCTGATCGCCATCGGCATGAAGGAGCGCGGCAGCACCGGCGCGCTGGTCGACGGCGGCATCCGCGACGTGCGCTGGCTCGGCCATCACGGCTTCCCAGTCTACGCCCGCTACCGCACGCCGGTGCAGTCGATCGGCCGCTGGAAGGTCAACGCGTGGCAGGTTCCGGTCTTCCTGCGCGGGGCCACGGTGGAGCGCGTGAGGATCGAGCCGGGCGACTTCATCCTGGCCGACGAGGACGGAGCGCTCGCCATCCCGGCGGCCATCGTTCCGCAGGTGCTGGCGGAATCGGAGGCGCTGACGGCGACCGAAATCCGCATCCGCGAGGAGCTGTCGAACGGCCTGACCCTGGCGCAGGCGCTGGAGCGCTACGGTCACGTATGACGCCCTGCCGGGCGGCCCCGTTTCCGCCTGCCGAAGACGGGGCCGTTCCGGGATTGCCGCCGCCGCTGTTGTTGCGGTCGCCGTCCTCCCCCGCGCCGCGACACCATCGTTGAAAGGGCCCCAGCATGACCGCCGCGTATCCCCGCGACCCCGCCCAGGCCGTCGCGGCCGCCCTGGCCGCGGCGCGCGCCAGCCGGCTCAACGCCTTCATCGAGCTGTTCCCCGACGCGGAGGAGAGGGCGCGAGCCCTATCGGTGGAGGATCCGCGACCGGCGCCCTGGGGGCTGCCCTTCGCCTACAAGGACGTTTTCGCCACCGTCGGGCGGCAGCCGACGGTGGGGGCCGGGCATGGCTACCGCTGGGGTGGAGAACGGAACAGTGTGGCGCTCGACCGTCTGGCGGCGGCCGGCGCCATCGCCATCGGGGCGCTGAACCTCGACCCGCATTGCTATGCCGCCACCGGGCTGAATCCCTATTTCGGGCGGGTGCTGAACCCGGTGGATGCGCGGTTCGCCGTCGGCGGGTCGTCGAGCGGGTCGGCGGCGGCGGTCGCGGCCGGCATCGTGCCCTTTGCGCTAGGAACCGACACTGGCGGGTCGGTGCGTATTCCGGCCGCCCTGTGCGGCGTCCTCGGCTTCAAGCCGACGGCCGGAGCCGTCGGCGATCCCGGTATCGCGCCGTTGTCGCCGTCGCAGGACGTCATCGGCATCATTGCCCGCGATCCCGCCCTGCTACGCGCGGTGTTCGCTGCGCTGCGCGATCCGGCTTCCATGGAACAACACGATGGCCCTCTGCGGGTCGGTCTGCCGGCGGAATGGATCCGGACCGGCGTCGATCCGGAGGTCGCCGCGGTTATCCAGTCCGTCCTGCGCCGGATGACCGAGGGCGGTGCGCTGGCGGCCGAGGTGGCCCTGCCGTCGCTCGACGCGCTGAACGCCTGCGCCGGAACCATCACCTCGTTCGAGGCGTCGGCTCTGCACCGGACGGCGCTGGTGGAGCGCCCGGATTGGTATCCGGCGGCGGTGCGGCGGCGTCTGGTCGCGGCGGCCGAGGTGGGGCGCGACGCCTACGACCAGGCATTGCGCGACCGCGAGGCCCATCGGGCGGCGGTGATCGAGGGGGCTTTCGCTGCGGCGGACGTCCTGCTCTGTCCGGTGATCGGTGGGCCGGCTCCGCGTCTGGATGGTGTCGACGACGACGACGTGACCATTGCCGGCGCCACCACCCTGGCCTTCCTGCGCTTCAACCGCCCCTTCAGCCTGCTTGGCCTGCCGGCGCTGGCGCTGCCGGCCGGGCGCGACCGCAACGGGATGCCGGTGGGGGTCCAGATCGTCGGGCGGCCGGGCGCGGACGATCTGGTCCTGGCGATCGCCGACCGGTTCGGCGGACCGCCGGACCGGCCCGCCTGACTGTCGCGACGGCCGTCACCCTGCCTTGGCGACCATCGCCTCGATCTCCACCAGCCCGGCCACCTGCACACGTGTGCGCACCGGAATGTTCGAGGTCTCGGCGGCACCGAAAGCTTCCGCGTGGGCGCAGGAAAAGCCCTGGAAATCGGCCCGTCCACCCATCCGCGAATCGCCGACCGGGGAGACGAATCGCTGGGCGGAGCCACGGGACTTGAAGCGCTGCATCTTCCTTTCGCGTCGCCGGACCGGCTGGTGCGAGACCTCGGCCCGGCTATTCCGTCGCCGGCCTTGCTCATGGCGGGCCGTCGGTCCGATCTCACGGAAGGCAGACCCGTAGGACCGATGCTTATCGGTGGTGACCTGGGTGGGCGCGAAGCCGTGCTTCTTGAGCAGATTGCGCATCAGCTTGAGGGCCGCTGCTTTGTCCCGTCGGCGCTGGACAAGCACCTCCAGCACCTCCCCCTCATCATCGACCGCCCGCCACAGGTACATCAGCCAGTCGCCGATTTTTACGACCATCTCGTCCAGATGCCAGCGCGGGCTGGGCCTCGGCCGCAGGCGCCGCAGGATGCCGGCGATCGCCGGCCCGAACTTCACGACCCAGCGGCGGACGGTCTCGTAGGACACGTCAACACCGCGTTCGACGAGCAGCTCCTCAACAACCCGGTACTCAGCGCAAACCGCAGGTACAGCCGGATGGCCCGTCACGCTGGCTGTACCTGCGGTTTGCGCAACAAATAATTTGTTCATGAGACCTGTCGTATCTTAACATCGCCGTGGCGGCGCGCCTGTCGGCTGCGTCCCGCCTTATTCACAGTCGGACATGTGTCTTCCTTTTATCCCGGCAAGCTGCCCAGGGCGCCGAAGACCGCCTGTCCGAGCCGATTTCCCTGAATGAAAGTGCAGAAAATGTCAGGAAAGAACCATCAGACGGCTGCGAATGGCTTTCGGCAGCTTTTGAGGGAGCGAAAGACGTTACTGGGAACGTTCATCAAGACGCCGACGAGCCATACCGTCGAAGTGTTCGGCGATCTTGGATTCGATTTCGTAGTGATCGATGCCGAACATGCGCCCTTCGACCGCAGTACCATCGACAGGGCGCTTTTGGGCGCGCGCGCTGCCGGTGTCGCCGGCCTTGTGCGGGTCGCTGAACCTAGCCCGTCGCAAATCCTCGCGGCTCTCGACGATGGTGCGGCGGGCGTGCTGATCCCTCATGTTTCGTCGCCGGACGCTGCCGCGGCGGCCGTGTCGGCCTGCCGCTACCGGGGCGGAAGGAGGGGATTCTCCAATTCGCCGCGGGCCGGCCGCTATG
This sequence comes from Azospirillum sp. TSO5, assembly GCF_003116065.1. Classification (NCBI taxonomy): domain Bacteria; kingdom Pseudomonadati; phylum Pseudomonadota; class Alphaproteobacteria; order Rhodospirillales; family Azospirillaceae; genus Azospirillum; species Azospirillum sp. TSO5. The sequence goes on from NZ_LGQY01000024.1 coordinate 12,861, forward strand.
GCGGAGTGGCGTTGTGGCCCCATGTCGAAGCGCAGGACGCCGCCGTCGCCGTTATCGCTATGATCGAGGATCCGGAGGCACTCGACGTCCTGGATCCGATCATGGGCACCGAAGGACTGGATGCGGTTTTCATCGGCCGGGCCGATCTTACCGTCGCTCTCGGGGCCGCTTCGCCCGAGGCGCCGGAAGTCCGGTCGGCGGTCATGAAAATCCTTGAGGCCGCGACCAAAGCCGGGATGCCGGTCTGTGTAATGGCGGCGACTGTCGAGGAGGCGAAATCCTTTGCCAAGCTGGGGGCCACGGTCTTCATGATCGGTTCCGATCTGGGGTTGATGCGTCAGGCGGCAAGCCGCATTCATGACGATTTCGCCGGAATGAGGGACGGATCCGGTGGCTGAAGGGTCGTTCCGCCGCTTGTGAAGAAGGGGGGACGAGCGGGGTCGCCTGCTGTAAATATAACGTTGACAGCACGAATCATTGGCGTAATCATACAAACATATTGAAACGACGTTTCAATATTCAAAACGCCAGCCACACAGCTTAGCAAACAACCTGCAAACTGCCGGTCAGGGCCGTCGTTTGCCTACCGGCGCGCCAATCACATGAAACGACATTTCATTATTTGAAACGCTACTGGAGTGATGCGGTGCCAGTCGATCGAAGGGCCATTGCCAAGTCTGCCGATCTCAAGATCGACGGGCGGAAGGCAGAAGCGAAGGAGCCCGCGGGAACCAGCACGCTGGATCTCGCCATCCGTGCGCTGGAATTCCTGGCGCATGAAAGCCAGCCCCTGTCCTTGGCCCACATCGCCGAAGCGCTTTCGGCGTCGAAGGCCACGATCTATCGCCATCTCGTGACGCTGCAGCGCCACGGCCTCGTAAGCCAGGATCCCGATACCGGGCGGTACGAGGTCGGTGTGAAACTGCTGGTCCTGGGGGAGGCGGTGCGTGCACGCTTCGACGTGGTGTCCGCCGCCCGCGAGGAACTGATGCGCCTGCGCGACGCCACCGGGCAGGCGGTCACCATCTGCCGGATGGTCGACGGCGACCTTGTGGTCCTGGACCTGATCCAGGGCCGCTCGGTCATCGAATTCGGCACCCGGCCCGGCACCCGCTTCGACCTGCATGCCAGCGCCCACGGCAAAGTCTGGATGGCCTTCGGGCCGCCGACCCTCATCGCGCGGACCTTGGCCGCGCCGCTGAAACGCTGGACCCCCAACACCATCGCCGACGCCGGCCGCCTGAAAGCGGAGGTGGACGCCGTCCACCGCCAGGGCTGGGCGGTTGCCGCCGACGAAATGATCACCGCCGTCAACGCCTTGGCGGCACCCGTCTTCGACCACCGCAACCAGATCGCCGGTTCGATCGCGATCGTGGGTGCGACCCAATTCATCCCTTCCCCCCCTGATGCCGCGCAACTGGAGAAGCTGCTTGCCGCCGCGCAAGCCATCTCCCGTGGTCTCGGCTGGAGATCGAGCCGATGAGCTATTCCCTCGCCGTCGATATCGGCGGCACCTTCACCGATATCGTGCTGCGTAATTCCGACGGCCAACTGACCGTCGACAAAACCCTGACCACCCACGAGGACCTTCTGTCCGGCTTCTTCGGCGGCGTCCAGTCGGTACTAAAGAAGGCTGGCGTGGCAGCTAGCGACGTCGACGGCGTGGTCGTCCACGCCACCACCGTGGTGACCAACGCGCTGATCGAGCGCAAGGGGCCGCCGACGGCGCTGGTCGTGACGGAAGGCTTCCGCGACGTGCTCGCCATCCGCAACGAGCACCGCTACGACATGTACGACCCGCAGATCGAATTTCCCGAGCCGCTGGTGCCGGACGAGCTGACCTTCGGCTTCCGCGAGCGGACCCTGGCCGACGGCACGGTTCTGGTCGAGCCTGTGGCGGACGACATCGCGGCGCTGGCCGACCGCCTCCGCAACAGCGGGGCGAAGGCGGTGGCGGTGTGCTTCGTCAACAGCTTCGCCAACCCGGCCAACGAGGCGGCCGTCGCAGCGGAACTGGCGCGCCAGCTCAATGACGTCTTCATCTGCACCTCCTCCGATGTGGCGCCGCAGATCCGTGAATATCCGCGCGCCTCGACGGCGACGGTGAACGCCTACACCATGCCGATCTCGCAGCCCTATCTGCGTCGCCTCAGCGACCGGCTGCGCACCGAGGGCTTCGGCAACACGCCGCTGATCATGCTCAGTTCCGGCGGCGTTGTCGGTGCCGAGACCGCCGGGCGCAACCCGGTGCGGATGATCGAAAGCGGTCCCGCCGCCGGTGCGCTCGCCGCCTGCCACTACGCCGAGATTCTCGGCATCGACCGACTGATGTCCTTCGACATGGGCGGCACCACAGCAAAGGCCTGCCTGATCGAGAACCGCACCCCGCTGGTGACCGGGTTGTTCGAGGTCGACCGCCGCTACCGCTTCAAGGAGGGCAGCGGCCTACCGGTGACGGTGCCCTCCATCGACCTGATCGAGATCGGGGCGGGCGGCGGCAGCATCGCCCATGTCGACAGCCTCGGCCTGCTGAAGGTCGGTCCGGAAAGCGCCGGTTCCAACCCCGGCCCGGCCTGCTACGGCCGCGGCGGGCGTAGCGCCACCGTCACCGATGCCGACCTGATGCTCGGGCTGATCGATGCCGATAATTTCCTCGGCGGCGAGATGAAGCTCGACCGGGCGGCGACCGAGGCGGCCTTCGCCGAACTGGCCGGCGCGCTGGGCGGCACGCCGGTGCAGGCGGCGCGCGGCATCTACCGCGTGGTGACCGAGGCGATGGCGTCGGCCGCGCGCTCCCATGCCACCGACCGCGGCGTCGATTACCGCGGACTGCCGCTCTTCGCTTTCGGCGGTGCCGGTCCGTTGCATGCCTGCGGCGTGGCGGAGCTGCTGCAAAGCTCCTCGGTCATCGTGCCGCCGCAGTCGAGCGTCCTGTCGGCCTTCGGCACGCTGGTGACGCCGGTGCGGCTCGATCTGGTGCGCAGCGACCTGATGCGCCTGGACGGCGTCGCCTGGGAGCGGGTGGAGCGCATTCTCGCCGACCTGGAGAAAGAGGGCCGCAGTGCCCTGACCGAGGCGGGCTGCGCCCCGGCCGACGTCCGGGTGCTGATCGGCGCCGACATGCGCTACACCGGCCAGCAGAACGAGGTCACGGTCATGTTCGACCGCGACCCGCGCGAGGCGCGCGACATCGACGCCTGCGTCGCCCAGTTTGCCGAGACCTACCGCGTGCTCTACGGCATGAACCCATCGCACGTCCCGGCCGAGATCGTCACTTGGCGCGTCACCGTCCAGGGTCCGGCCATCCGCTTCCACTCCGCGGGCAAGCCGGCCAGCGCGCCGGGCAAGCCCAAGGGCAGCCGTCCGGTCCATGCCTGGCAGGACGGACAGGCGGTTCCGGTCTACGAGCGCGGCGATCTCGCCGTCGGTCAGACCGTCACTGGCCCCTGCATCATCGAAGAGCGCGAAACCACCACGGCCATTCCCCCCGGCTGGGTCGCCACCATCGACCCCATGGGCTGCATCGTCGCCACCGCGGCGCCCGCCGCCCACGCCTGACAACACCTTACCATCGGAGCCGGAACATGGACGGCGTTGAACTCGAAATCCTCTGGTCCAACCTGATCGGCGTTGTGACGGAGCGCGCCAAGGCGTTGCAGCGCATCGCCTTCAGCCCGATCGTCCGCGAGGCCGGCGACCTCGCCTGCGCGCTGTTCGACCAGCGCGGACGCATGGTCGCCCAGGCAAACACCGGCACGCCCGGTCACATCAATTCGCTGGCATTCGCCGGCGCCCATCTGGTCAAGGAATTCGCCGGCCGCTGCGAACCGGGCGACGTGCTGATCACCAACGATCCCTGGCTGTCGGCGGGCCATTTCTTCGACATCACCACCCTGACGCCGATCTTCCGCGGCGACCGGCTGATCGCCTATATCGGCTCGACCATCCACCACACCGACATCGGCGGCTACGGCATCGGCGCCGGCGCCCGCGACGTTCACGAGGAAGGTCTGTGGATCCCGCCGCTCAAGCTGTACGAGCGGGGAACGCCCAACCCGGTCCTGCACGCTATGATCCGCCGCAACGTCCGCACCCCCGACGCGGTGTTCGGCGACCTCGCCGCCCAGGTGTCGAGCGGACAGGCGGCGGCCGAGCATCTGGTCGCGCTGTGCGAGCGCCACGGGCTGGAGGACATCGAGGCGCTGTCCGACGAGATCATCGACCGGTCGGAGGCGAACACCCGCGACGCCATCCGTCGGCTCCGTCCCGGCACCTATCACGGGGAATCGGTCTTCGACGTGCCGGGCGGCGAGAAGATCACGCTGAAGGCGGCGCTGACCATCGACGCCGAAACCGGCACCATCACGGTCGACTTTGCCGGCAGCTCGATGCAGACCTCCACCGGCATCAACGTCGTCCTGAACTACACCCATGCCTATGCCACCTTCGCCATCCGCAGCTGCCTGAACCACGAGTTGCCCAACAACACCGGCAGCCTCGCTCCCATCCAGGTCAAGGCGCCGGAAGGATCCATCATCAACTGCCGTTACCCGGCGCCGGTGAACGCCCGCCATGTCGTCGGCATGTATGTGCCGATGCCGATCCTGAAGGCTCTCTATCAGGTCTTCCCCGAGAAGGTGCTGGCCGAAGGGTCGGGTGCCGTGTGGACCATCCAGATCGAAGGCCGCAAGGCCGACGGCAGGCCCTTCACCTCGTCGATGTTCAACTATTCCGGCGGCATGGGCGCGCGCGCCGACAAGCCCGGCCCCAGCGCCACCTGCTACCCGACCGGGGTTGCCGCCGTGCCGGTGGAAATCCTGGAGGCGGCGATGCCCATCGTGTTCGACCGCAAGGAACTGCGGCGCGGTTCGGGTGGGGCGGGGCGCATGCCGGGCGGCGACGGCCAGATCATCGCCTTCCACATGAACACCAGCGACCCCTGGCTGCTCAACGCGGTGCCGAGCCGGCTCGACATGGGGCCGGAGGGGCTCGGCGGCGGCGATCCCGGCCAGCCCGGCCGCTTCCTGGTCAATGGCGAACCGGTCAGCCAGGCACGCAAGCTCAGCATGAGAGCGGGCGATGCGGTGGTGCTGGAAACGCCTGGCGGCGGCGGCTACGGGGCGTTGTAAGGGCGGACCGCCACCTCTTCTCTCCCTCGTGCGAGCGGGGGAGGGGGGAGCCTTGTAGCGGCCATTTAAAAAGAACGAACCAAACACGGGAGGATAGGATCATGTCCTTGCGAAACGCGCGGCGCACCGTCGCGCTTGCGGCGATGGCCGCGGCCCTGCTGGCAGGCACGGCGCCGGCCCGCGCGGCAGAGGTTCTGAAGATCGGCATCTCAGCCGGCCTGACCGGTTATGCTGCCACCGTCGACCGCGCGTGGCGCGACGGCGTGCAACTCGCCGCCGACGCCCTGAACGCCAGGGGCGGCGTCATGGGACGGAAGGTCGAGGTGGTGGTTGAGGACAACCGCTCCGAACCCCAGGAGGCGGTGACCGCCTATCGCAAGATGATCTCCTCCGACGCGGTCGACGTCTTCATCAGCGGCTGCGTGTCCGCCGGCAATTTTGCCGCCGCCGGGATGGTGGCGCGGGCCGAAAAGCCGATGATGCTCTGCTCCATCCTGCCGCAGCAGGCCTCCCAGGTGAAATGGGCCTTCACCACTCTGCCGCCAGCCGGGTTCGAGATTGAGAAGCGGTTCGAGTACCTGCGCGACAAGACGCAGATCCGAAAGGTTGGGGTCCTGCACGATCCGACACCCTATGCGCTGCTGCAGAAATCCGTCGCCGAGAAGGTCGCCGGCAAGTACGGCCTGGAGGTGGTCGGCGTCGAATCCTACAAGCAGGACGACGCCGACCTTAGCGTCCAGCTTACCAAGCTCCAGTCGGCCGGTGCCGGCGCGGTCATCAAGATCGGGCTGGGCGGCACCACCCTGACTGCCGCCAAGAACATGAAGCAGCTGGGATCCACCATGCTGCTGCTGACCAGCCTGGAGGATCTGGCCGTCTTCAAGCCGGTATCCGAGGTGCTGGGCGATCGCTTCCTGTTCGTCGCCTCGCCGTCGCAGGTGTTCGACGCGTTGCCCGAAAGCGCGACCAAGACGGAAATCTCCAAGTTTCTCGAACCGTGGCGCGCAAAGTACGGTGACCGCGATCCCAATTGGGCATCGCGCGGCTGGGACGGCGTGATGCTGACCGTGGCCGCCATCGAGGCGGGCAAATCGGCCGCCGGCCCGTCCATGCGCGACCGGATGGAGACGATCACCGGTTTCCAGGGCACCACCGGCATCTACAACTTCACGCCCGACAACCATCAGGGCATCACCGCGAACCCCTTCGTCCTGGCGACCATCGCCGGCGATAAGGTGAAGATCGTCCAATGACGGCGGCCTTCCGCTCGTCCGCGGTGTCTCCCGTCACGGTTCCCGGACCGGTGGCGTTCGTTCCGGCTTCTCCGGTCCTGGCGGCAAGAGGGCTCAGCGCCCGCTACGGTCAGGTCCAGGCGCTGGCTCCACTCGATTTCGAGGTCGGACCCGGCGAGCTGGTGGCGGTGCTCGGCCCCAACGGGGCGGGAAAATCCACCCTGCTGCGGGCCATCCTCGGGCTTGTCGCCACCGGCGGCGAGGTCAGCTTCCAGGGTAGGGCGCTGCCCCGCCGCAATCCGGTGGCGGTGGCATCGAGGGGAGTGGTGCTGGTGCCTGAGGGGCGCGGCATCTTCGGGCCGATGACGGTTGCCGAGAACCTCGAACTCGGCGCCTGGAGTCTCGGCGGCGGACGAAAAGGCCGCGCAGCTCTGGAGCGCCGCCTGTCCCACGTGTTCGAGCTGTTTCCGCGCCTCAAGGAACGGCTCGGCCAAACCGCCGGATCGATGTCCGGCGGAGAGCAGCAGATGCTGGCGATCGGCCGCGCCCTGATGGCCGACCCGAAGATTCTGCTGCTCGACGAGCCGTCCCTTGGCCTTGCCCCGCGGGTGACCGAGGAGATCCTGGAGACGCTGGGCGTCCTCAACCGCTCCGGCTTGCCCGTGGTGCTGGTGGAACAGCGCGCCCCTTCGGCGCTGAAGCTGGCTAACCGCGCCTATCTGCTGTCGCTCGGCCGGCTCGCCGCCGTCATCGACCCCCGCGAGGTCCAATCGCATGACCAGCTTGCCCAATATTATTTCGCGTAAGGGCCCAGAGTTGCGCAAGGTCTTTCCGGTGCCGGCCCGGCCGGCGCCACGCAGCCGGCTCGCCGGCGCGGCCCCCTGGCTGGTCGCCGCCTGCATCGTCGGCTACGCGCTTTTCGCCGGCGGCTACCCGGCCACCGTCGTCGGCTTTGCCCTGATCTACGCCATCTTCGTGTCTGGCCTGAACATCTTCATGGGGTTGACTGCCCAGGTCTCCTTCGGACAGAGCGCCTTCGCGGCGGTCGGCGGCTACGCCTCGGCGATCCTGACGACGCAGTACGAATGGAGCTGGCTTCCCGCCATGGCCGCCGGCATCCTCGCCGCGCTGGCGGCGGCCTTCGCCATCGGCTACCCGACCCTGCGGCTCAAGGGGCATTACCTGTCGATGGCGACGCTCGCCGTCGGGTTGATCGCCCACGAGATCGCGGTGGAGTGGGAAAGCGTCACAATGGGCTATCTCGGCATTTCCGGGATTCCGCCCATCGACATCGCCGGCCATGAGCTGGCAAGCGACCGCGCGGTGCTGATCATGCTCAGCCTCTGCGTCGCCGCGACCGTGTTCGCCGTTGCACGAATCCGCAGCTCCCGCCTGGGTCGCGCCTTCGCCGGTCTCGCCGGCAGCGAGGACGCTGCCCGCGCGCTGGGCATCGACGTGGCGCGTTACAAGCTGGTCTCCTTCCTGCTGGCTGCCGCCTTTGCCTCCTTCTCCGGCTCGCTGTTCGTCCATGTGGTCGGCTATGTCAGTCCGGAGGTGTTCAGCCTGCATATGGTGATCCTCTCCTTCACCATGCTGTATGTCGGCGGCATCGGCACAGTCGCAGGACCGGTGATCGGCGCGCTGGTGGTCAGCGTCTTGCCGGAAACCTTCCGCGCCTTCCGCGACTACCAGGACTTGGCCTACGGAACCGCGCTGATCCTGCTGCTGATTTTCGCCCCGCGTGGGCTGGCGGGCCTGTTCGCCGCGCTCGACCGGAAACCGGCCCCCGGCCCTGGGCTTGATCGTGGAAAAGGGGAGACGGCGCCATGACCGCCTGTCTGGAAGTCCGCGACGCCACCCGCAACTTCGGCGGTCTCGTCGCGGTGAACGCGGTCAGTTTCCAGGTGATGCCGCGTAGCGTCACTGCAGTGATCGGACCGAACGGGGCCGGCAAGACCACCCTGTTCAACCTGATCTCCGGCGCCATCGCGCCCAGCTCCGGCCGCATCCTGTTCGAGGGCACCGACATCACCCGCGAGGCGCCGGAGGCCAAGGCCGCGCGCGGTCTGATCCGCACCTTCCAGCTGGTGAAGCTGTTCGCCGATCTCAGCGCGGTAGAGAATGTGAAGGTCGGTTTCCACCTGCGCAGTCGGGGCGGATTGCTGGCGGCCCTGCTGCGCCCGCGCCGGGTCCGCGAGATGGAGACGGCGATCGAACTGCGCGCCCGCGAACTGCTGGAGCTGGTCGGACTGGGCGCCGCGGCCGACCTGCCGGCCTCGGCCCTCAGTTACGGACAGGGCCGGCTGCTGGAGGTTGCCCGCGCGCTGGCCGCGGAACCGAAGCTGCTGATGCTGGACGAGCCGGCGGCCGGGCTGAACGCCGACGAGACGGCACGGCTGTCCTCCCTGATCCGCCGCATCGCCGAGGAGGGCACCGCGGTCCTGCTGATCGAGCACGACATGCATCTGGTGATGAACACCGCCGACGATGTGGTGGTGGTCGATTTCGGCAAGAAGATCGCCCAGGGCGCGCCCGACCACATCCGTCAGGATCCGGCCGTCATCGCCGCCTATCTCGGCTGACGGGGGAGGAGACCCATGGACGCAACGCTCATCGGCCAGAGTCTGGTCAGCGGTCTCGGCATCGGCTGTGTCTACGGCCTGATCGGGATCGGCTTCTGCGTGATCTACAACGCCAGCGGCATCGTGAATTTCGCCCAGGGCGCCTTCGTCATGCTGGGCGGCATGATCACCCATGTGCTGTTGGTGCGCGGCGAGTTGCCCTACGGCCTCGCCATCCTGCTGGCGGTGCTGATCGTGGCCCTGCTCGGCGTGGCGGTCGAGCGGGTGGTGGTTCGCCCCTTGTGGAACCGCAACGCCCCGATGTTCGTGATGATCCTGGCGACGCTCGCCGCACAGATCGTCATCGAGCGCCTGACCTATCTGGCGGTCGACGATCAGCCCAAGACGCTGCCGGTCTTCACCGACCTGCCGCCCGTCATGCTGCGCGGGATCGCCGTCAACATTCAGTCGCTGTGGATCGTCGCGGGATCGCTCGCCATCGTGGCGCTGCTGGCGCTGTTCTTCAAGACCACGCGCATCGGCAAGGCGATGCGGGCCTGCGCGATCAACCGCGAGGCGGCGGCACTGCAGGGCATCCCGGTCCATTCGATGCTGGCGCTGGCCTTCGCTCTCAGCGCTGGGCTGGGCGCCGTCGCCGGCATTATGCTGACGCCGACGCAATACACTGCCTTCGACGTCGGCGTGCCTTTCGCCATCTCCGGCTTCATCGCCGCCATCATCGGCGGCTTCGGTCGGCCCTTCGGCGCCTTCCTCGGCGGGCTGATGTTGGGCGTGATACAGGCGGTCGCCATTCTCGCCTTCGGGGCCGGACTGAAGACCATCGTCGCCTTGTCGATTCTGCTGCTTTTCCTGTTCGTGCGCCCGTCCGGCATCCTCGGACCGGCCAGATGAGCCGTGCCACCGGCGCCCCCTCACTTTCGGAGATCGATGAGATGACACTTCCCAATGTCGACTGGGACGCGCTGCCCTGGACCCCGGTGCGCCCGGGGGTGGAGCGCAAGGTCTTCACCGGCGAGGGCGCCACGCTGGCGCTGCATCGCCTGATGCCGGGCCACGAGCCGCGCCCACACAGCCATGTGCATGAGCAGATCGTCTTCATCCTGGCCGGCACCATCCGCTTCCACGTCAATGGCGAGCAGCATCTGGTCGGCCCGAACGGCCTGCTCGCCATTCCGCCCAACGCCGAGCATTGGGGGGAAGTCGTCGGCGACGAGCCGGTTCTGAACCTGGACATCTTCACGCCGAAGAGACCAGAATATTTGTAACACAAACGAACGATCCACCATTCGACGCAGTGCACCAGTGCAACAAGGGAACAGTGCCGGTGAATCTCTTCTCCCTTCTGGATCAGGCGGCAACCCGGTTCCCCGAGCGCGGGGCGGTGTTCCGCGGCACCGAGCCGGTCCACAGCTTCGCGGAGCTGCGCTCGCGCGCGCTGCGCATCGCCGGCGGGCTGCGGGCCTCGGGGCAGCCGGGCGACCGCATCGCCATCGCGACGGAGAATGTGCCGGAATATGTCGAACTGTTCTTCGCCATCTGGGCGGCCGGCATGGCGGCGACGCCGGTGAACGCCAAGCTGCATCCGCGCGAGCTGGTGCAGATCCTGGAGGATTCCGCCGCGACCACCGTCTTCGTCTCGCCCAAGCTGGCCCCCGGATTGGAACAGGCGCTTGACGGATCGCCGGCATCCTCCTGCCGCCGGATCGTCATCGGCGGGAGCGATTACGCGGCGCTGACGGCGGCGGAGGAGTGGACCGGGCCGGTCGATCCCGATCCGCAGGCGCTGGGCTGGCTGTTCTACACCAGCGGCACCACCGGCCGGTCCAAGGGGGCGATGCTGTCGCACCGCAACCTGCTGGCCATGACCATCGCCCATCTCGCCGATGTCGAGGCGGTGGACGAGGAGTGCAGCCTGCTGCACGCGGCGCCGATGTCGCACGGCTCCGGCCTCTACATGGCGGCCTATGTCGCCCGCGGCGCCCGGCAGGTGGTTCCGGCCTCGTCGGCCTTCGAACCGGCGGAGTTCCTCGATCTCTGCGACCGCCACCCCGGCTGCGGCGCCTTCCTGGCCCCGACCATGGTGCAGAGGCTGCGGCTGGAGGCGGAGCGCGGCGGGCGCCGGCCGGCCAACCTGCGCTCCATCGTCTATGGCGGCGGCCCGATGTATGTGGAGGAACTGCGGCGGTCGCTGGCGGTCTTCGGGCCGGTCTTCGTCCAGATCTACGGCCAGGGCGAGGCACCGATGACCATCACGTCCTTGCGCCGCCGCGACCATGCCGCGGACGACGATGCGGTGCTGGGGTCGGTCGGCTTCGCCCGCAGCGGCGTCGAGGTGGCGGTGGTGGATGCCGACGGCCGGCCGCTGCCGCCCGGCGAGGTGGGCGAGATCGTCTGCCGCGGCGACGTGGTGATGGCGGGCTATTGGAACAACGCCAGGGCGACGGCCGAGGCGCTGCGCGGCGGCTGGCTCTACACCGGCGACATGGGGTCGTTCGACCGGCACGGCTACCTGACCCTGCGCGACCGCTCGAAGGACGTCATCATCAGCGGCGGCACCAACATCTACCCGCGCGAGGTCGAGGAGGTGCTGCTGCGCCATCCGGACGTCGCCGAGGTCTGCGTCACCGGCCAGCCCGATCCCGAATGGGGCGAGATCGTCGTCGCCTTCATCGTCGCCGAAGCCGGCCGCGACATTTCCCCCGACAGCCTCGACGCCCATTGCAACGCCAGCATCGCCCGCTTCAAGCGGCCCAAGCGTTACCTGTTCGTCGAGGCGCTGCCGAAAAACAACTACGGCAAGGTGGTGAAGCGCGAGCTGCGGGCGCGTCTGGTTGCCGGTGCACAAGACAAGAATGGAGAGAAAGCCATGGCTGATCTTGCCCCGGTTCGGTGGACACCTCAGCTATGAGGTGGCCCCCGTTTCCCGGTTCTCCCGCGCTTTGCGTAGATTAGGCTGCGAGGAGGACGCGACGGCGCAGCAACTCGAAGCTGGCACGTCCGTACATTTGACGCTTGATCAGCTTCAACTTGTTGACCTGCCCCTCCGCCTGCCCGCTGCTCCAGGGCATGGTGAGGGCCGCCTTGACGGCTGCCTCGTCCTGTCTCACACCGGCGGCGAAGGTTTCGACGGCCGGAATGCCGCAGGCCAGCGCGTCTGTGAGCCAAGTGTCCAAAACGGCGGAGGGGTTGGCGGGACGCGCACAGGTGACGCCAACCCACCCTTGCGCGCCGGCGAGCCGCCGGGTGCGGCGCGCCCGCGGCGACAAAAGCTCTGGCACGGGTTCAGCGAAGGTCCGGCGCGGACAGATCGGGTTGCGGCAATAGAACCGACGAACGAGAAGGTTGATGTGGACGGCGCTCCCCAGGCTCGGAAGGTCAGCGGGATGCCGATGGTACCGGCTATGAACAGATTGGCTCGGCCGATGACAGGATGGACAGCATGCGTGGGAATGCTTGACCTGGGCAGCCACATGAAGACCAGCCGCGCCAACAGGTTCCACCGTTACGACACGGCAGTCCGGGATCACAAAAAGCTCTTGCATGCTCCATTACATGAGATATCCCGACGGCGCCGGCACCAGCGTTGTCAGCTTTTTCCACGCAAAGCGCGGGAGAACCGGGAAACGAGGACTACCTCAGGCGACGGCGGCCAGGATCAGGACCGCCGCCACGAGGCATAGGGCGGCAAGCAGCAATTGCAGCCGCAACCCGCGCGGGCTGACCAGGGTCGGCGGCTGGTCGAAATCCTCGGTTGTCGTAAGCCGCTCCAGCGCCTTGCGGCGGAACAGCCGTTCGGCACCCTGCGGTCCGGCTTCAGTCCGGCTCATGGAATCCCTTGTCCTAGAGGCTTCGGCATGCGCGTCGGCGTTGAAAGACAAGAAATTTTGTTGTGAAGCTGAAACAGTTCCATGTCAGTCCTGACACCGCTTATTGCTTGCACCCCTTTGTTTCGCACGCATAATGGTTAGAGAGCATCCGGATTGTCCAGCGGACTTCGCAGGGTCTCCATCTCTTCCAGAGTGTGCATGATCGGGATCGCTGGCGTGAAGGATCGGGTTGGGATGAACGATGTCACGGCGCCGAACGGCGGCATCGCCGGCCTTCGCTTCGCGCCGCTGTCCGGCAATGCCGCCGCATTCGCCACTCTCGGTTTTCCCCGGCTGGCTCCGGTGCTGAATCAACTGGAGCCGCCTTGGGTGGCCGTTGGCGCCACGGTCGGCGGGCTACCGGCCGGTCTGGCGCTGGGGCAGAGTCAGGATGATGGGGCAAGACTGCTGTCGCTGACGGTCGCGCGCAGCCTGCGCAACCGCGGCATTGGCCGAACCCTTGCCGCGGAGTGGGGAAAGGCCGCCGCCGCGGCGGGCGCCAGCGGTCTGATCACCGCCTTTTCGGACAAACTGCCGGAACGCGCGGCGCTGGCCGCGACCCTGTCGGCGGCCGGCTGGAACGCGCCGCGCCTGACCCATGTCCGGGCGATCGGCGAGGCGGCGCCGATGGTCGAGGCGGTCGGCAGCTGGCCGTCGCTGGCCGGCCGGCTGCGCGATCCCGAGGGGTTCAGCTTCGATCCCTGGCGGACGTCGGACGCCGCCGACCGCGCCGCCCTCGCCGCGCTGGCCGCGGAACCCGAACATCTGCCCCTGATGCATCCCGATGTCCGTGCCGAATTGATCGAACCCGCCTGCTCCGTCGCGGTGCGGCGGCAGGGCGTTCTGGTCGGCTGGGTGCTGGCGGAGCGGGCGGAAAGCGTGCCGCTCGACGGCTATCGCGACCGGCCGGCGATCGATTACCGCAGCGCTTATCTGGCGCGGTCGCTCTGGCATACGGGAATGCTGGTCGGGGCCTATTGGCATGCCTATGCCCGGCAGGTGGCCGCCTTCGGTCCGACCTCCATCGCCATGTTCGGCACCATGTTCCCCCGCATGATGTCGCTGGTCCGCCGCCGCTTCGCCCCGATTTCGCTGCGGGTGGACGAGACCTTCGAGATGATCCGCGAACCCGCGACCGGTTCGCCATGATCGCCGGCCGCAAAGCTTCCTTCAGCCCTTCACCCAATCGCCAACTGGAGCATTTCCGAAATGAGCAACATTGACTTCGAGCAGATGTACGGCGCCGACGCCATTGCCGCGGCGGCGGAACGGCTGAAGACCGACGACGCATTCCGTGCCGAGGCTCAGGCCGACCTGAACGCGGCCGTGAAGCGTCATTATGATGTCGACCTGCCGATGCAGATGAAGCTGATCGACTCCGATGGAGAACTGCTTGCCGTTCCGGCCGAGGACAGCCAGGCGGAGCTGAGCGACGAGGAACTCGACATGGTTGCCGGCGGCTTCCCGCCCACCGGTTTTGGCCAGAAGGAAACGAAGAAGGGTTCCGGCTTCGGCCGCTGAGGTCTTCCGAACCGGCAGGCGTTGCGTCTTGCGGAGAAATTCCCCGCGGACGCAACGCTCAGCAAGAATGAGCAACTCCCCACCATCGATTTTGGCCCGTCTAGGTCAAGACCGGCGCCGAAGGCGGACGGCGACGCCCGAACTGCGACAGAGCGAGATCGCCGAGTGCGGTCTGGCGGCGCTTGGCATCATGCTGGCCCATCACGGTTGTCCGGTTCCCCTGGAGCAGTTGCGGGCCGACGCGGGGTCGACCCGTCTCGGCGTCAATGCCCGCACCCTGATCCGCATCGCCCGCGACCACGGCATGCTCGCCCGTGCCTTCCGCACCGAGCCGGATCGTCTGTCCTCCCTCGGCTTTCCCCTGATCGCCCACAGCCGCTTCATCCATTTCGTCGTGGTGGAGGCCGAGACCCGCGACGGGATTCTGGTCAACGACCCGGGCGGCGGGCCGCATGTCATGGGCTGGGACGAAGTCGACGACTCCTTCACCGGCATCGCCATCACCATCCAGCCGCCGGAGCCCGGCGCACACCGTCCGCAGGGGGAGTGGCGTCCGCCAACACCGGCGCGGGCGCTGGTGACGCGGCTTCGACCGCAAGCGGGTATCATGGCCGCCATTCTTCTGTCAGCAGCACTCGGCCGCGCCGCCGCTGTGGGTGCGGCACTCGCGGCCGGGAGTTGGGCAGACGGCGGTGCCGGCCTGATCCCGCTGGCGGGCGCCAGTGCCGCCGCGGTCGCTGCCGGCTGGGGACGGGACCAGCTGATCGCGCTTCTGGGCATGAGGCTGGCCGACGACACCGCCGCGGGCGTGTTCGGCCGGCTGCGGCGGATGCCTGCCGTCTGGTTCGCCCGCCGGGATATGGCACAGGTGCTGGAGGTGCCTCTGGCGGGCGGTGCGCTGCAACGGCACATCGGCGACATCATGCGGCTGGTGGAGCTTCCGCTGCTGCTCTTCCCGGTCGCAGCCGCCTTTTGGCTCGACAGGTGGAGCGGGGCGGTGCTGCTGCTGACCCTCATCCCGGCCCTGACCGCGCTTGCCACGGTTCATCTCCGGCGCGGTGCCGTGGCGGCACGCCGGGATGCACCGGCACCGCTGGTTCCGGACGGCGGAACCATCACGACGCTCGACACCCACAGGACCGGTGGGCGCGATGGCGAGGTTCTGGCCCAGCTTGCCGGCCGCCATGCGGTGCAGACCATCTGGCGGCAGAAGTCGGTGGCCCGCCATGCGTGGCTCATGGGGGTGCTCACCGGCCTCGCCGGGATTGGTCTTGCGGCTGTGTTGGTGACGGGCCTCGCCGCCGGCCGGATCGGGAGCGGTGGAGTGGTGGCGCTCGCCGCGCTGACGCTGGCGGCACATCGGCAGGTCCTGCGTCTGGACCGCGTCATGCCGGCGCTGCAGGATTTGAAAGCCGCCCTGCATCGCCTGGACGATCTGGAAGCGGCGGTAGCCGAGGCGGAGTATCCCCCTGCGGCAGAGCGCCCGGCCGCCCGTCTCTGCGTCCAGTCCGCCGGGTTCGAACCATCGCCACAGGCGCCGCCGGTCCTGTCTGGGCTCGATCTGTGTCTCGAACCGGGAGAGCGGCTGGGGGTCTGCGGCCCCTCCGGTTCCGGCAAATCGGTGCTGGCCAAGCTCTCGTGCGGGCTGCTGGAACCCTCGTCCGGAGGCGTTCTGCTGGACGGCCGGCCGGTCGCGACGGTTGCCCGCCAATGTCCCGGCACGGTGGCCCTTGTCGACCGGTCCAGTCCGGTGATCGCCGGCACGATCGCCGATAACCTGCGGGTCGGCGACCTCTCCGCAACCGACGCGGCGTTGATTGCGGCGCTGGAGCAGGTCCGGCTGTGGAGCGATCTGGAACCGCGCGGCGGCCTTTCCCTGGAACTGGCCGAAGGCGGCCCGGAACTCAGCGGCGGACAGCGACGCCGGTTGGCCTTGGCGCGGGTGCTTCTGCGCAACCCGGTCCTGCTGGTGATCGACGATGCTCTGGATGCGCTGGAGCCCGATTTGGCGCGTCGGATCCTCGACAGGCTGCAGCACCCCGACCGCATTGTCCTGGTGACCAGCCGGCGCCCGGCGACGCTGGAGGGCTGCGAACACCGCCTTCACCTTGACCCGTCGGCGGCCGGGGCGGAAATGCCGTCGTGACCGCCAGCGCAGGCGACATCGTGGACGGGCTGCGCACCCTGATCCGCGGCGGGATCCGCAAGGGCGGCGGGGAAGCGGACTTGCGCGCGGCGGCCCCGGCCTTTGGAATGCGCCTGCGCCGGGTGCGCTTGCCGCCGGGCAGCCGGGGAACGACGCCCTGGTGGCAGCGCGACCAGGGGCCGCTGTTGGCCTTCCGGCAGATCGATGGCGGACCGGTGCTGCTGCTTCCCGACCGGCGTGGCGGCTATCGTCTGGAGGAGGCCGACGGCCGCTCCCGCCCGGTGGATGCGACTTTTGCCGCGACGCTTTCCCCCGATGCCTGCGCCCCTGTCCGCGCCGGAGGTGTCGAGCCGCTGACGCCGGCGCGATGGCTGAAAGTTGCGTTGAGCGATGGTCGGACCGACCGGATGCTGGCGCTGTTCGCGGCGTCCTGCGGTGGCGTCGCGGCGGTGCTGCCGGCGGTGGCGGTGCTGCTGCTGGGCGAGCGCGCCTTGGCGGGCGGCACGACGGCAGTCGCCGCCCTGGCCGTGGTTCTCCTGCTCGCGGCGGTGGCGGCCGGACTGTGCGAACGGGCGCGGCGGGTCGCCTCGGCACGCTCCGGCGCGGCCTCAGACCTCGGACTGCATGGCCTGCTGTGGGAGCGGCTTTTGGCTGTGCCGCCCGGCATGTTGCGGGCGGTTGCCGGTGCCGTTCAGGAAGACCGGCTGCGCGACGGCATCACCGCGATGCAGCAGGCGGTCGCACGCCGCCATGCGATGGTCGAGGCTTTGGTGCGGCTGGGGCCGGCGCTGGCGGTAATGGGATGGGCCGCAGCTTGGCCGGCGCTTGCAGGCGGGTTCATGATTATCGTGGGCGGGATGCTGCACGCGTGGCTTTTGCGCCGGTCCGCCCGGATACGGCGGGCGGGGCGGGATGCGGCGGCGGACTCCTGGCACAGAATCGAACTGCCGGCCGCCAGCCTGCCGCAGCTTCGCCTTCTGGGGTCCGATCGTTGGGCGACGGACCGGGCGATGGCGGCCTTGCGCAACCTATCCGCCCAGGTCGGGCTCGCAACGGCACGCAGGGCCGATGCCGAAGCGGTCGCACAGGCTCTGATGTTGGGAGTGCCGCTTCTGGTCGGCGGATTGGCGATGCGGGTGGGCAGCGGCCTGCCCGTCGCAGCCGCCGCAGCCTTGGCGGCATTGCCGGCGGTGCGGACCGTGCTGGGGTTGGCGGGTGCGTTCGGCCGGCTTCCCGATGGCGAACTGATCGCCCCCCTGCGCCCGCTGCTGGAGGCGGCACCCGACAGTCCGCCCGGCGCGCCCGATCCCGGACCGGTGGAGCGCCTGGACCTCTGCGACGTCACCTTCACCCATCCGGGAGCGCCGGAGCCCTGCCTGCGCGGCGTGTCACTCAGCCTTGCGCGAGGGCAGGTGGTGGCGGTTGCCGGCCCGTCCGGCAGCGGAAAAACCACGCTGATCGCGCTGGCGCTCGGTCTGCTTCGGCCGGATTCGGGGACGGTGCGGATCAATGGCCGCGACCTTCGCAGCCTGGATGCCGCCGCCGTTCGTGGGCGCGTCGGCGCCGTTCTGCAGGACGAGCAGATCGGGGTGGCGACCATCAGGTCGGTCATCCTGGGCATGGCGCCACTGCCGGTGGAGCGCGCGTGGGAGGCGGCGCGGCTGGTCCGGCTCGACGCTGACATCGCGGCTCTGCCGATGGGCATCCAGACGCTGGTGGGAGAGGACTCCTTCCCGGCCGGATTGATGCAGCGGCTGCTGATCGCCCGCGCGCTGGCCCGCGATCCGGACCTCCTGGTCCTCGACGAGGCGACTGCCGCGCTGGACGAGGATATCCAGGCCGCCCTGTTCGCCGATCTGCGCGCCCGCGGCATCGCCGTGCTGGTGGCGAGCCACCGCCCGTCCACACTCGCGCTCGCCGACCAAGTGCTCGACCTGTCCGGCTCGGCACAAAGCTGACCGGCCGGCTGCAAGCCGCTCACCGATACCCTTTCATCGGTATTCGGGCCGCCGCGCCAGCCCGTCCTTCAGGTGCCGGATGGCCGCATGCACCTTCGCCGGCACGTGCCGTTTCTGCGGATAGACCGCCCACACCGCGGTATTGGGCGGCCGGTGACGGTCCAGCAGGGAAACCAGCCGTCCCTCCGCCACCGGCCCGCGCACGTAATAGTCCGGCAACTGGCACAGCCCGAACCCGCGCAGTGCCGCGTCCAGCACCGAGAAGCCGCTGTTGCAGCGCCAGCGTCCGCGCGGACGGAGCAGCCAGTCCTGACCGTTGTCGTCGAACAGCCAATGGTCGGTGGTGCCGATCAGGCATTGGTGGCTGCTGAGGCTCGCAAGACTGTCAGGGGTGCCGTGGCGTTCCAGATAGGTCGGGGCGGCGCACAGATGCATGACGCGCGGGGCGATGCGCGTCGCCACCAGACTCGATTCACTGAGTCGTCCGAGCCGGATCGCCAGATCGTAGCCTTCCTGCACGAGATCGAGCTGCCGGTTGGTCAACTCCACCTCGATGCTCAGTTGCGGGTGGCGCTCCATCAGGTCGTTGATCAGCGGCATGATGAACTGCTCGCCATAGGCGGTGGCGCTGGTCATGCGCAGCAGCCCCTTCACCTCGCTGTCGCTGCCGCCCTGCAGCGCGCCGACCGCGAGAAAGGCGTCGTCGCGCTGTTCCGCCAGCCGCTGGCAGCGGGCGAGGAAGGCCCGGCCGCTCTCGGTCAGGCTGACCTTGCGGGTGGTGCGGTAGAACAGGCGGGCCTGCAGCCGGTCCTCCAGCCGCGCGACGCTGCGGCTGACATGGGAGGAGGAAACCCGCAGCCGCTCCGCCGCGCGGGAGAAGCTGCCGCTTTCCGCCACCGCCACGAACTCGTCGATGCCGTCCCAGCCGCTCATCGAATTACACCCTGAACCCGCAGCATTATCCCCGTACCGCAAAAATCTATTCCCGAAATCGCCATTCTGGCAATGACCCGAGGCGTTTACACTGTGGGAATCAAAAAGCCATCCGCATTGGGGAAGGAAACCCACATGGTTCTGTCGCGCGCCGCCGTCGCCTGGGAAGCCAACCGTCCGCTGGAGATCGAAGAAGTCGAGGTCGCGGCGCCGAAGGCCGGCGAGGTGATGGTCCGCATCGTCGCCACCGGCGTCTGCCACACCGACGCCTACACGCTGTCCGGCAAGGATTCCGAAGGCGTGTTCCCCTGCATCCTCGGCCATGAGGGCGGCGGTGTGGTGGTGGAGGTCGGCCCCGGCGTCACGTCCGTGGCGGTCGGCGACCACGTCATCCCGCTCTACACGCCGGAATGCGGCAAGTGCAAATTCTGCCTGTCCGGCAAGACCAACCTGTGCCAGGCGATCCGCGCCACCCAGGGCAAGGGCCTGATGCCGGACGGCACCAGCCGCTTCTCCCTGAAGGGCAAGCAGATCGCCCACTATATGGGCACCTCGACCTTCTCCGAATACACGGTGCTGCCGGAAATCGCGCTCGCCAAGATCAACAAGGCCGCCCCGCTGGAGAAGGTCTGCCTGCTGGGCTGCGGCGTCACCACCGGCATGGGCGCGGTGATGAACACCGCCAAGGTGGAGCCGGGTTCGACCGTCGCCGTCTTCGGCCTGGGCGGCATCGGCCTGTCGGCCATCATCGGCGCCACCATGGCGAAGGCCAGCCGCATCATCGGCGTCGACATCAACCCGTCGAAGTTCGAGATCGCCAAGCAGCTGGGCGCCACCGACGTCATCAACCCGATGGACTATGATCGCCCGATCCAGGAAGTGCTGGTCGAACTGACCGACGGCGGCGTCGATTACAGCTTCGAGTGCATCGGCAACGTCAAGGTGATGCGCGCCGCGCTGGAATGCTGCCACAAGGGCTGGGGCGAGTCGGTCATCATCGGCGTCGCCGGCGCCGGCGAGGAGATCTCCACCCGTCCGTTCCAGCTGGTCACCGGCCGCGTCTGGCGCGGTTCCGCCTTCGGCGGCGTCAAGGGCCGGTCGGAGCTGCCGGAATATGTGGAGCGCTATCTGCGCGGCGAGTTCGAACTGGACACCTTCATCACCCACACCATGGGTCTGGAGGAAATCAACCACGCCTTCGACCTGATGCATGAGGGCAAGAGCATCCGCTCCGTCATCCTCTACAACCAGTAAGGTGACGAGGGCTCCCTTCTCCATATTGGGGGAGGGAGCCTTGCCGCCATCGATTTTCAAAAGGCGTTTCCATGACCGACCCCCTGACCACCCTGTCGGAAACCCGTGTCTTCGGCGGCCGGCTGAAACGGGTGCGGCACCAGTCCGCGGCGGTGAATTGCGAGATGACCTTCGCGATCTTCCTGCCGCCGCAGGTGGAGGACGGCGCGACGGTTCCGGTCTTCTATTGGCTGTCGGGCCTGACCTGCACCGACGAGAACTTCACCCAGAAGGCCGGCGCCTTCCGCGTCGCGGCGGAGCTTGGCATCGCCATCGTCGCCCCCGACACCAGCCCGCGCGGGGAGGGGGTGCCCGGCGATCCCGACGGCG
Source organism: Azospirillum sp. TSO5 (assembly GCF_003116065.1). Taxonomy (NCBI): domain Bacteria; kingdom Pseudomonadati; phylum Pseudomonadota; class Alphaproteobacteria; order Rhodospirillales; family Azospirillaceae; genus Azospirillum; species Azospirillum sp. TSO5. Next base: position 33,851 of record NZ_LGQY01000024.1, read on the forward strand.
CGTGGGACTTCGGACAGGGCGCCGGATTCTATGTCGATGCGACGGAGGAGCCCTGGGCGCGCAACTACCGCATGCATGACTATGTGACGCGGGAGCTGCCGGCGCTGATCGAGGCGAATTTCCCGGTCACCGACCGCCGGTCCGTCGCCGGCCATTCGATGGGCGGGCATGGCGCGCTGGTCTGCGCGCTGAAGCATCCCGGCTTCTACAAGGCGGTGTCGGCCTTCGCCCCCATCGTCAACCCGGCGGCGGTGCCCTGGGGCGAGAAGGCCTTCGGGCGCTATCTGGGGCCGGACCGCGACCGCTGGCTGGAGTGGGACGCCTGCGCGCTGATCAAGAGCGCACCGGAGCGGCTGCCGATCCTGATCGACCAGGGAGACCGCGACAGCTTCCTGGAGGCGCAGTTGAAGCCGGAGGCGCTGGTCGCCGCGGCGCAGGAGGTCGGATACCCGGTCACGCTGCGCATGCAGCCGGGCTACGACCACAGCTATTTCTTCATCAGCACGTTTATCGAGGACCATCTGCGCCATCATTGGGCGGCGCTGGTGGGGTAGGGGCTGATTGGGTGGGGTGTCATTGCCCCCACCCCGACCCTCCCCCGCTTTGCGGGAGAGGGAGTTAAGTGCAAGGGCAGCGGAGTTCCCTCTCCCGCGAAGCGGGGGAGGGTTAGGGAGGGGGCAGAACGCATCCCCCATTGATACTCGGCGTCAAGCCACCCGCCGCGTCAGATGGTTGTCCCACCGGTAGGCCGGCGCCTTGCGCTCCGGCCCCGCTTCGGCGCTGACCGACACCGGCTCGATCACGCCAAGCCCGCTGGTCGCCAGATAGCCCTCGCAGTTCGGCGCGAGCCCGCAGCCGTCGGCCAGCGCGGTGGAGCCGAGCCATGCCCCATCGGCAGCGTTCCACAGCCCGATGAGCCCGCCCATCGGCGAGCTGGCGGCCACCGTCCTGCCATCCGACGCGACGCTGCCGATGTAGCCCTGCATGCGTGACAGCACATCCTCCGGCGCGTCGAACAGGCGAACCGCGCCACTACCGGGACGGTGGGCGCCGGTCAGGGGCTGCAGCATGCCGATGGGCCGCTCGTCCTGCACGCCGAAGGCGACCCCGCCGTCGTCCAGCAGGGCGATGTGGCGAATGCCGAGATTGGCATGCTCCTCCGGCAGGCGGACCTTGTCGAGCAGCTTGCCGGTCGCCGCCTCGACATAGGTCAGCGAACTGTCCATGCTGTCGAGGTTCAGCTTCGCCCGGCCGGTATCGGGATGGGTGATGACGCCGCCGTTGGCGACGGCCAGGGTCGAGCCGTCGCGCATCAGGATCAGCTCGTGCGGACCGAGCCCATGGGTCGGAATGACGCCGATCCGGCGATAGCCGTCGGTGGCGTCGTAGACGCCGATGGCGCCCTCCTCGCGCGGGACGTCATCCTCGGCGACATAGAGGATGCGGCCGTTGGCGGAATAATCGCCATGGCCGGTGAAGCGGCGGTCGTCGGGCGCCCGCACCACCGGGCCGGGGGTGCCGTCGGCCAGCGACAAGGTTTGGAACCAACGGCCAGGCCGGCGGGCGAAGACGACCGCCTCCGCCACGCCGGGACGCGGCATGATGGCATGGGCGCGGCCGGGCGTGGCGGGGGGGGA
>NZ_LGQY01000109.1:0-34665 GCF_003116065.1 Azospirillum sp. TSO5
AACCTGCTGATCATCACCGGCGCACTGGTGGGCTCCTCGGGCGCGATCCTGTCCTACATCATGTGCAAGGGCATGAACCGCTCGATCTTCAACGTCATCCTCGGCGGCTTCGGCGGCGAGAGTGCCGCGGCCGGCGGTCCTGCCAAGGGTCCGCAGGGCTCGGTCAAGGCCGGCTCGGCCGAGGATGCCGCCTACATCATGAAGAACGCCCAGTCGGTCATCATCGTCCCCGGCTACGGCATGGCGGTTGCCCAGGCCCAGCATGCACTGCGTGAAATGGCCGACGTGCTGAAGCACGAAGGCGTGGATGTGAAGTACGCCATCCACCCGGTGGCGGGCCGCATGCCCGGTCACATGAACGTGCTGCTGGCCGAAGCCAACGTGCCCTACGACGAGGTGTTCGAGCTGGAGGACATCAACCGCGACTTCGGCACGGCGGATGTGGCCTTCGTCATCGGCGCCAACGACGTGACCAACCCGGCCGCCAAGACCGATCCGACCTCGCCGATCTACGGCATGCCGATCCTGGATGTGGAGAAGGCCAAGACGGTGTTCTTCATCAAGCGCGGCATGGCCGCCGGTTACGCCGGTGTCGAGAACGAGCTGTTCTTCCGCCCCAACACCATGATGCTGTTCGGCGACGCCAAGAAGGTCACCGAAGAGGTCGTGAAGGCGATGGAAGCCTGACCGGCATCCATTGCAGTTGACCGGAACGGGCGCGGGAAGCAAGGCTTTCCGCGCCCGTTTCTTTTGGGCCGAAAAACGACAAGAGAGGATGCCGAGACCATGACCGCCTACATCATCGCCGACGTGCGCGTGACCGACCCCGTCGCCTATGAGGTCTACAAGTCGCTGACCCCCGACGCGATCGCCAAGAACGGCGGACGCTTTATCAGCCGCGGCGGCGAGACGGCGGTGCTGGAAGGCGACTGGCAGCCCAACCGGATCGTCATCCTGGAATTCCCGGATGTGGCGGCGGCCAAGGCCTTCTACGACAGCCCGGAATACCGCAAGGCGCGCGAGGCGCGTCGCGATGCCGCCGATTTCAAGATGATCGTGGTCGAGGGTCTGTAACGAACGGCCGGCGCCGTTACCGTCGGTTACACAACACCGTCCGTGGGACACACCGCAGCAACACGGCGCCGCTATCGCTTACCGTCACCGAGAGACGGCGGCTTATCCCCGCCGTCCTCCCCACAGTGACGGAAGCCGGGCCATGGACGATGACGACCTCTGCGAACCGTTCGATTCGCACCTCACGCTCTGGACTCGCATCGCGGTTGCGATCCTGTTGGTGGGGGTATCGCTCTGCGGCGTGTCGCTCTACCTGCTGACGGAGAGCTGAGGCCGTACCGCCCAAATCGCGCCGAACCCACAATTTCTGCGGCTTTTCGGCGGTATCCGGTGCATTAATAACAAAAATTTTTTGTGTGATATTGAATTCCCTTTTCCAGTTATGTGGAAATCGCTCTTCTCCATCCGCGCAATCGTGCTAAATAGCCTCGGAACCCCAGTCGAGGACGATCCGATGCTCCGCACGACCCGCCGCTTCACCCTTGCCGCCCTCGTTGCCCTCGGCGCGGCCTCCGTCATGCCCGGTGCCGTGCGCGCCGCCGATCCGGTGAAGCTGGAAATCGGCTACATTCCCATCCTGGCGGCGTCGCCGCTGTTCATCGTCGATGGGCAGGGATGGGCCAAGGATGCGGGGATCGAGCTGAAGCTGACCCGCTTCGAATCCGGCCCGCACGCCATCCAGGCGATGGCCGCCGGCAAGATCGACCTGCTTTATGCCGGTGTCGCCCCGGTGCTGGTCGCCCGCACCAAGGGCGCCGACATCTCGGTCATCGCCAATTCGGCGGTGGAGGAGATGGTGGTCGCCGCGCGCGGTCCCTTCGCCAAGGCGGTGGGCACCAACCCGACCGCGGAGTCCTTCAAGAAGTTCGCCGCCGAAACCGGCCGCAAGCCGAAGTTCGGCACCCAGCCGCCGGGTTCCGTTCCCGACACCGTGCTGAAGTACTGGCTGTTCAAGGTGGTGAGGGTCGATCCCGCCGACGTGGAACTGGTGCCGATGGGCATCGAGAAGACGCAGCAGGCCCTGCTGGCCGGCGCGCTCGACGCCGCCACCATCCGCGAGCCGACGGTGACCGTCACCCGGCAAATGGACCCGAACGTGGCGCTGCTCGCCACCGGCGCCCAGATGTTCCCGAACCAGCCCGGCACCGTCGTCGCTGCCCGCGCCGAGGTGCTGAAGGCCCATCCAGACGCCATCAAGGCGCTGGTCAAGGCCCACATCCGCGCCGTCGACATGATTTCCAAGGAGCCGGCCGCGTCGGCGAAGCTGGTGAACAACTATCTCGGCAAGGGCCTGCTGGAGCCGGCGACGCTGGAAGCGGCCTTCAAGGGGCCGGGCTCCAACTTCCTCGCCGATCCGCACAAGGTCGTCCCGGCGGTCGAGCAGATGATGGCCTACACCAAGGAGATCGGCTCGGCCAGCGAGACGGTTCCGGTGGCCGAGGCCTTTGATTTCAGCTTCTACGACGCTGCCGCCAAGTAAGCCGGCCGACCGATGCAGACCGACAAGCCGATGAAGTCCTATCAGAAAGTCGCCCTTTCGGCGCTGGGCGTCCTCGTGTTCCTGCTTGCGTGGGAAGCGGTGGCGCGCAGCGGAGTCGTGCCGGCCCGGCTGCTGCCGTCGCCGAGCGCGGTGCCCGCCGCCTTCTTGACCGAGTTCAAGAGCGGCACCTGGCAGGAGATGGTGCTGGCCAGCCTGTCGCACTATCTGGTCGGGCTGTCGCTGGGCACCTTCCTCGGCGTGTCGTTCGGCACGGCGGCGGCGCTGTGGGGTAAGTGGGACGCCTTCCAGGCCTGGGTCGTGCGCATGCTGCGCCCGATCCCGGCCATCGCCTGGATCCCCTTCGCCATCATCTGGTTCGGCGTCAGCGAGGGGGCGGCGTCCTTCCTGATCTCGCTGACGGTGTTCTGGATCAACTATTACGCCAGCTACGCCGCGGTGCGCGGGGTGGACAAGGACCTGATCGAGCTTGGCCATGCCTTCGGGCAGGGCGGGCTGATCCCGCGCCTGTTCAAGATCATCCTGCCGGGCGCCCAGCCGGGCATCCTGTCGGGCATGCGCGCCGGGCTGGGGCAGGGCTGGATGACGGTGGTCGCGGCCGAGCTGTTCGGCATCTCCGGCCTCGGCATGCGGATGATGGAGGCGTCCGGCCTGCTGGCCACGCACATCGTCGTGCTCTACATGGTCACCATCGCGCTGCTCTACGGCGTGTCGGATTTCCTGTTCATGCAAGTTCAGTCGCGGGTGCTCTCATGGCAGCGGTGACCCTTTCCAAGACGTCCACCGCCGGGTCGGTCATCGACCTCGAGGACGTGTCCATCGGCTATGGCAAGGACGCGCCGCCGGTGTTGGTCGACGTCAACCTGTCGGTCGAGCGCGGCAGCTTCGTCGCCATCGTCGGTCCGTCCGGCGTCGGCAAGTCCACGCTGCTGCGGGTCGTCGCCGGGCTGCACACCGCGCGCAGCGGCGGCGTCACCATCCACCAGGACCAGCGGCCCGGCCATCGCCCGGTCGGGCTGGTGTTCCAGGACTCCCGACTGTTGCCCTGGCGCCGGGTGATCCGCAATGTGGAGTTCGGGCTGGAGGGGCTGCCGGTCAGCCGCGACGAGCGCCGCCGGCGCGCGGAGGCCGCGCTGAAGCTGGTGCGGCTCGACGGCTACGCCCGCCGCTGGCCCTACGAGCTGTCGGGCGGCCAGCGCCAGCGCATCGGCATCGCCCGCGCCATGGCGGTTGACCCGGACATCCTGCTGATGGACGAGCCGTTCGGCGCACTGGACGCCATCACCCGCCACAACCTTCAGGACGAGCTTCGCCGCATCCATCAGGAGACCGGCAAGACCGTGCTGTTCGTGACCCACGATCTGGAAGAGGCGGTGCATCTGGCCGACCGCATCATTGTGCTGGGCGGAACCCCGGCCCGCGTGGTGCGCGACGTGCGCAACAGCGCCGGCCGGGACGGCTCGGTTTTCCGCGATCAGGTGGAACAGCTGCGCTCGGAGATCGCGGACAATTACAGCATCTGAGGGGGGACCTGATGTCTCCCTCTCCCCCCTGGGGAGAGGGTCGGGGTGAGGGGGATACGAGGATTTTCGAGAATCCCGGAGTGCACCTCTCCCATTCAAGCCACGCCTTGCGACCCCCTCACCCTAACCCTCTCCCCGGGGGGGAGAGGGGATCCTGGGGAGCGAGAGGGCCTTACCCCACCTCAACCATCAGGCTGGTCGGATAGCCCGCTTCCTTCATTCGTGCGATCAGCGCGTCGACATGGGTCTGGTTGCGGGTTTCCAGCACCACGTCGACCTCGGCCATCTTCACCGGCACATTGTGGAACAGGCGCTGGTGGTGGACCTCGACGATGTTGGCCCCGGCCTCGCCCAGCAGGCGGGTGACGCGGGCCAGCGCGCCCGGGGCGTCGGTGATGCCGATGCGCAGGCGGACGATCCGCCCCTCGTAGACCAACCCGCGCATCAGCACCTGTGCCATGATGCGCGAATCGATGTTGCCGCCGGACAGCACCATGCCGACCTTGCGGCCGCGGTAGCGCTCCGGCTCCTCCAGAATGGCGGCGAGCGCGGCGGCGCCGGCCCCTTCGGCGACCAGCTTCTGCATGGTGGCGAGGCGATAGACCGCTTCCTCCAGCCGGGCCTCGCCCACCTCCACGACATCGTCGACCAGGGCGCGGATGATCGGCAGGGTCAGGGCGCCGGGCGCCTTCACCGCGATGCCCTCCGCCACCGTGGCGCCGCCGCAGGTGATCGGCTGTCCGGCCAGCGCCTGACGCACGGCGGGGTAGAGGCTGCACTGCACGCCGATGATCTCCAGGTCGGGCCGCAGCGCTTTGGCCGCGGTCGCCATGCCGGCGATCAGGCCACCGCCGCCGATGGGAATCACCAGAACGTCGAGGTCCGGCACATCCTCCAGCAATTCAAGCGCGGTGGTGCCCTGGCCGGCGGCCACCAGCGGGTCGTCGTAGGGATGGACGAAGGTCAGCCCGTCGCGCGCCGCCAGATCATGGGCGAAGGCGGCGGCCTCGCTCAGAGTCTCACCATGCAGCTCGACGGTGGCGCCCAGATTCTCCGTCCGCTCCACCTTGGTGAAGGGGGTGAAGGCCGGCATGACGATGGTGGAGCGGATGCCGAGACGCGTGGCGTGGCAGGCCACCGCCTGGGCATGGTTGCCGGCGGACATGGCGATGACGCCGGCGCGGCGCTCCGCCTCGCCCAGAGACAGCAGCTTGTTCAGCGCGCCCCGCTCCTTGAAGGAACTGGTGGCGTGCTGGCTCTCCAGCTTCACGTGCAGCCGGCACCCCGCCATGTCCCCCAGGCGGGGCGCCGGAACCGTGGGCGTTCGGGACAGATGCCCCGCGATGCGCGCCGCCGCGGCGCGCACGTCCTCCAGAGTGATGGTCATTTCTTGTTTGTCCCGGTGTTGCGTGGTGTGAGTGTCAGCACCTCCGCCCCTGCCGAGACCAGCGTGCCACGGTCGCCGGCCAGACGCAACGAACCGCCGTCGCGCCACATCCCGACCAGATCGCCCCAATGGCGGGACCAGATGTTGCCGGACTGGCCGGTGGCGATCACGAAACGGGAATTGTCCAGATCGGCCAGATCATAGACCGCGCGGAACCCGGCGCCATGGACATGGCGGAAGGGGTTCGCGGGATCGCGGGTGCTGGTCGATCCACGGTTGACGGTGAAGAAGCCGCCGTCCGTCTCCACTGACAGGTCGGCGGTGCCGCCGATCAGCGGCAGGCGGCTCAGCATCCGATGGACCAGCGCCGCCTTGTGGTCGTCGCCCCAGCGCCAGCTTTTTGGGCTGGAGCCGTGACGCTCGGCCAGCATCGCCACCGCCGCCTCCAGCGACCGGCCAATCACGTCGGCGCAGCTTTCCTTCTGCGGCGTGGTGACGTCGTCGCACCACTCAGGCCGCTCGTTCAGCACATGGCGCAAAGCCTCCGGACGAAGCTCCCAGTAGGAGGCGAAATCGGGACCGAGTTCGTCGGCGAACACCGCACGGACCAGCTCGCGCATCCAGGCGGTGAAGATCAGCGGTTCCGGCCGGTTGCGGTCCATCCGACCGTCCCAATTGCGCAGAAGAGCCGCCGCATCGCTGGCGAGGCCGGGCGGGGCCGGATATTTCAGCAGTTCGGGCAGGAAGTCGCGGGCGGGAAGCGAGAGGATGTCCATCTGCTGCTGGGCCACCTCCTCGACGGAAAAGCGCCCGGTGCCCAGCATCTCGACGATGCGCTTGGCGCGCGACGGATCGGGCCATTCGGTGGCGAGGCGATAGGGATAGTCTCGCCCGACCACCGCGTTGTTGGCGTTGACGAACTGCCCGGACGGCGGGTTCACCGACTGCGGCAGCGCGTAATAGGGCAGGAAGCCGGTCCAGTCATACTCGCCGGTCCAACCGGGAACCGGCACGCGGCCGTCGCCCTTGCGGCGGATCGGCACCCGGCCGGCGGAGATGAAGCCGACCGTGCCCGACACGTCCGCATAGACGACGTTCTGCTGCGGAGCGACATGCAGGCGCATCGCTTCGCGCGCCGCTTCCGCCGATGCCGCGTGGTTCAGGCGGTAGAGCGCCTCCGCACTGGTATCGTCGTCGGCAAGGCCGGGGAAGGACAGCGCCAGCACCGGGCCGGGCGAGCTTCCACCGGCGGGCGCGGCGTCCAAGTCGGAGAGGACCGGGCCATGCCGCGTGCTGCGCACGGTCAGCGTCTGCGACGGCTCACCGGCGATGGCGATGGTCTCGGCGCGCGTCTCGAAGGGCTGGCTGCCGTCGGGGGTCAGATAGCGGGCGGGCTCCTGCGGGTCGGGCTTCTCGACGAACAAGTCCTGGGTGTCGCTATGGGTGGTGGTGAAGCCCCAGGCGACCTTGCCGTTGTGGCCGAGGATGGCCAGCGGCACGCCCGGCACGGTGGCGCCGGTGACGGTGAAGTCGGGCGTCACGATGCGGGCGAGATACCAGAGGATCGGCGCCTCCAGCCCGAGATGCGGGTCGTTGGCGAGGATCGGCTTGCCGGTGGTGGTGCGGGCGCCGGTCAGGGCCCATTCGTTGGATGCGGTGTCGAAGCCCATCTGCGGCAGGGCCGCCAGGGTGCGGCGCACCGTTTCCCGCAGATCCATGCCGCGCAAGTCGGTCGTCAGCGTGGTGGGGGCGCCGGGGGCGTCGGGCGGGAACAGGTCGTCGACCTGGGTGGGCGACAGCCGTTCCAGCACGCGGGAGCGGAACAGCTCGTCGCGGTAGTTGGCGGACAGCTGCAGCGCCATCAGCTTGGCCCAGACCAGGCTGTCGGTGACGGTCCAGGGCTCTGGCGTATGGCGCAGAAGCTGGAATTCGACCGGCAACGCCTCCGACCGCGTGGCGAGATAGGCGTTCACGCCCTCGGCATAGGACTCGAAGGCGGTTCGGGCCTCGGGCGACAGGGTAGCTTCCATCGCCTCGGCCGAGCGGCGGACGCCCAGCGTGCGCATCAGCCGGTCGCTGCGCAGGGCGAAGTCGCCGTATTTGGTGCCGATCAGCTCGGCCAGCCGGCCGGCGCCGGCACGGCGCATCGTCTCCATCTGCCAAAGCCGGTCCTGGGCGTGGGCATAGCCCAGCGCGCGGTAGGCGTCGCGCTCCGTCGCGGCGAAGATATGGACGACGCCTTGGCGGTCGCGGACGATTTCCGCCGGAGCACCGCTGCCGGGGATGGTGATGGTGCCGCTGGTCTGCGGCTGCTGCGCCCGCATCCACCAATAGGCGCCGACCAGCGTCACCGGAGGCAGCAGAACCAGCACGCCCGCGACGACCGCCACCTTGCCCCAGCGCCCGCGCGGCAGGCGGAATTGCGGGCGTCCCGGCGGCCGGTTGGACGGCGGGGTTTCGGGGGGATACTGCGGGGGAGGGGCGTAGGGAGGAACCGCTTGCGGCGGCTGCACGCCATAGGGCGGCGCCGGCTGCTGCGGATAGGGATAGGGCTGGCCGGGCGCATAGCTTCCGGGCGGGTAGCCGTCGGGCGGATAGACCGGCTGCTGCGGAACCTGCGGGTAGGGTGCGCCGGGATAGGGCGCACCGGGATAGGGCGCGCCAGGGTACTGGACCGGTGGCTGCCGCGGGGGCGCCGGATGGCCGGCATAAGGAGGTGCAGCGGGCGGTGCGGCAGGAGGGGCGGGGCGGGACAGCGCACGCGCCAGGGCGGCGCGGAGATGGAAAGCGCAGGTCTCGCCGGCGCGGATCAGGGAACGGCGCAGCATCACGATCCGTGAGAGAGAATGGGGCGGCGACGGGCGGGGGCCGCCGGGGGGGCTCGTTCGGGTGGCGGATGCTAGTCTCCCGGCCGCCGGCCCGTCCAGGGTTGCTTCGGTGGAGTCGGGCGCTTTTTGCGGCCGCGTCCCGCCTATGCGGCCGAGGTCAGGATCTCGCGCAGCATCGGGGCCGACACCGGCTTGTGGATCAGGCGGTGGCCGCTGCGCTGCACCTCGGCGATGCGGGCGGGGTCGGTGTCGCCGGTCAGAACCACGGCCGGGACGCGCACGCCGCAGACGCCGTAGATGTCGCGGATCGCCTCCACCCCCGTCCGACCTTCGCGCAGGCGATAGTCGGCGACGATCATCGCCGGCTGCCGGCCGAGATTCAGCAGCGACGCGATCGCCTCGTCGGCAGACACGGCGGCGACCACCTCGTATCCCCATTCCTCCAGCATCGCCCGCATGCTGAGCAGGATGATGGTGTCGTCGTCGACGACCACGATCAGCCCCTTGGCGTCCGGCAACTCGGCCGGGATGCGCACCGGCTTCGGGACCGGACGCGGCACCGCCGCCGGCAGGTCGAGGAAGAAGCCGCTGCCGCGGCCGGGGGTGGAGCGCACCACGACCCCATGGTCCAGCAACCCGGCCAGCCGCCGCACGATCGCCAGCCCCAGCCCGAGGCCCTTGCGCCGGTCGCGCTCCGGGTTGGCGAGCTGGATGAACTCCTGGAAGATGTCCTGTGTCCTGTCGGCGGGGATGCCGATGCCCTGGTCGATCACCGCCAGCCGCAGAGTACCGCCGCGGTGCAGGCAGCCGACCAGGATATGGCCGCGCTCGGTATAGCGGATGGCGTTTTCGATCAGGTTGCGCAGGATGCGCTCCAGCAGGGCGGGGTCGCTGCTGGTCCAGGCGGAGGTCGGGACATGGCGCAGCGTCAGCCCGGATTCGGTGGCGCGGATGCGGTATTCCTCCGCCAGTCGGTCCAGCAGGGGCCCGAGCGCGAAGTCGGTGATGCTGGGCTTCACCACCCCGGCATCCAGCCGCGACACGTCCAGCAGGCTGTCCAGCATCACCCGGAGACCGTTCAGCGAATCGGTCATGCTGGCCAGCAGCGGCGACGTGGGGTGGTCCTGCAGTTTGTCGGATAACGCGTGGGCGAAGAAGAACAGCGATTGCAGCGGCTGGCGCAGATCATGGCTGGCGGCGGCCAGGAACTTCGTCTTGGCGCGGTCGGCGCGCTGGGCGTTGTCCCGGGCTTGTAACGCCTCGATCTTCGCCGCCTCCGCCTCGTCGCGGGCACGCAGGATCGCATCTTCGGCGGCCTTGCGCGCGGTGATATCGCGCATGATGCCGGTGTACATGCGCCGCTTGCCGATATTCCATTCGCCCACGGACAGGTCGAGCGGGAAAGTGGAGCCGTCCTTGCGCAGTCCTTCCACCTCGCGGCCGATCCCGACGATCCGTCGCTCACCGGTCCGGTGGTAGCGATCGAGATAGCCGTCATGGGCGCTGTGGTAGGGTTCCGGCATCAGCATGTTGACGTTGCGGCCGATCACCTCGTCGGCGCGGTAGCCGAAGGTCTTCTCCGCCGCATGGTTGAAGGATTCGACGGTGCCGTGGTCATCGATCAGGATGATGGGATCGACTGCGGTGTCGACGATGGCGCGATAGCGCGCCTCCTGTTCCGCCGACCGCTCCGCCTGCTGCCGGCGATCGAGCAGGGACGACAGCATCGCCAGCGAGAGCAGCAGCAGCGTGCCCACTCCCGTCATGACCGCCAGCAGGGAGGGGGACAGCGCCATTCGCTGCCCGGAGGAGGGCACCGCATGGGCCGGCATGGCGTGGTAAGCGCCCATGCCGGCGGGCGCCGTGGTGCTTACCTCGGTTATCGGCTCCATTCCGGCCGCGGCCATGCCGGTGTAGTGCATCGTCACCACCCCCAGGCCCAGCAGAACGGCGCCGGCGGCACGCTGCAGCGGGCGCTGGGTCCGGAAGGCCAGCCATAAGGCTGCGGTGGAGGCGACGATGGCGACAGCCACCGAAACGGCGACCAGGACGACGTCGTAGGACAGCTTCATGTCCATGCGCATGCCCGCCATCCCTACATAGTGCATGCTGACAATGCCGAGCCCCGTCAGGGTTCCCGCCACCGGCAGGGTGTGACGGCGGGGGCGGTTGCGGGCGACGGCGAACAGGCCGGCCCCGGAAACGGCGACTGCCAGCAGGAAGGACAATGCGGTAAGCCCGGCGTCGTAGCTGATCGGTATGTCGCTGCGATAGGCGAGCATGCCGATGAAGTGCATCGACCATATCCCGGCCCCCAGCGCCAGCGCCGCACTCGCCAGCCGCCGGCCATCGCCCGGGTCGCGCTCGGAACCGTCGCGGCGGTTCGGCGCAATGGAGGGGCTGGCCGTGCCGTTGCCGCTGTGATGGGCGAGATCCAGCGCCACATAACCGCCGAACACGGCGATCACATAGGACAACGCAACGAGGAGGGGGTCGTAATGGCCGGGCACGGTGGACTTTGCTGTTGTGGGACCACGTTCGGGGAAGGAGCAGACCTGATTGTGTGTGTACAGGAACAATTTTGGTGAAGGTGCCAGCCCCTTCCTGCAAACGAAAGGCTTGCGTTGGTGGTAGACAGGGGACCTAGGACGTCCGTCGGGATATCTCGAATGAACAGCAAACTCCCGCCCGGCCCCACGCCAGGGGCAGACAAGCGTACCGCCTCGCCGGTTCGGCCGAAGCAGCCGTGGCGGCTGTTGTCGCGGCTGTTGCGTCCGGTCGCGACCCTGCTCGCGGTCGGATATTTTCTTCTGGATGCGCTGGCCTACTGGGTGGTGCGGCCGGTGGTCCGCCGGATCGCCCGGCTGCCGCTGTTCGGGCGGATCGGCCGCTGGGTGGCCGGGCTGGGGCCTTACCCGTCGCTGATCCTCGTCCTGGTGCCCCTGGCGTTGCTGGAGCCGGCGAAGCCGGTCGGGGCATGGCTGTTCGCCACCGGCCGCCCGATGGCCGGCGCCGCCGTGATCGTCGGGGCGGAACTGGTCAAGATCACGCTGGTGGAGCGGCTGTTCCATGCCGCCAAGCCGAAGCTGCTGACCATCGGCTGGTTCGCCTGGGGCTATGTTCGGGTGACGGCCTGGATCGCCTGGCTGAAGGAGACCGCTCCCGTCCGCGCCGCCCGTCGTCTGCTGTCCGGCCTCCGCCGTGTCGGTCGCCGGGTCCGCCGACGGCTGTCGCTGATGATGCGGCGGGTTGCGCGGGGGTGACCGCCTATCCCAGCGCCGCCAGCACCAGAGCGGCGGCGATCAGCAGGGCGCAGGCGCGGCGATAGAGAGCCAGCGCCCGGTCGATGTCGTCGGGAGTGGCGGCGGTGCGGCCGGGGCCGAGCCAGACATCCTCGATCCGGGTGGCGCCATAGACCCGCGGACCGCCGAGCCGCAGATCGAGCGCGCCGGCCATCGCCGCTTCCGGCCAGCCGGCATTCGGGGAGCGGTGGCGGTGGGCGTCCCGCCGGACCGACGCCCAGGCCTGCCGCGCGTCTGCCCCGCCGGTCATCCAGGCGGCCCCCACCAGCAGCAGGGTGGTCAGGCGCGACCCCGGCAGGTTGACCAGATCGTCCAGCCGCGCCGCCGCCCAGCCGAAGGCCTCGTGGCGCGGGGTGCGGTGGCCGATCATGCTGTCCGCGGTGTTGACCGCCTTGTAGAGCGCCAGACCGGGCAGCCCGCCCACCAGCAGCCAGAAGGCCGGCGCCACCACCCCGTCGGAGAAATTCTCGGCGAGGCTTTCGATGGCGGCGCGGGCGACGGCGGGTTCGTCGAGCGTCGCCGGGTTGCGGCCGACGATCATCGACACCGCCTTGCGCGCACCCTCCAGCCCACCGGTGCGGAAGCCCTTGGCAACGGCCGCCACATGGTCGTGCAGGCTTCGCTGGGCCAACAGGGTTGAGGCCAACACTGCCTCGACCAGCCAGCCGAACGGCAGCAGCCGGCAGACCCAGGCCACCGCCACCGCGACACCGCCGACCGTCAGCAGAAGCACCACAACCGCCAGCACGCCGAATGCCTTGCGGCGGCCGAAGCCATCGGTCTCATGGTTGAGCGTACGGTCAAGCTGGGCGATAAGCGCTCCGATCCACACGACCGGGTGACGGATGCGGGCGTAGAGTGGATCGGGATAGCCCGCCAGCGCTTCGACGATGAGTGCGGTGGCGAGCAGGAAGGGATGCAGCGGCACGGGTGGGACGTTCCAGGCAATGGGGCGGCGCGCTGGCCGCGCGTCGGTGAATGAGGAAGAGGCGCGATCATGGCCGAAGACAGCCCGGTGACCAAGCCGTGCGTGGCGGACGAAGGGCGAACGGGGCAGGAGGCCTCCGCGGGCGGCACCCTGCTGCATGGCGGCGACCTGGATGGCGCGCGCGTGGTGTTTCCCGGCGCGCCGGAGCCGTGGGTCGATCTGTCCACCGGCATCAACCCCTGGCCCTACCCGCTGCCGCCGGTGCGGCCGGATGCCTGGAACCGGCTGCCCGGCCGCGGAGAGGAGGCTGCGCTGCGGAGCGCGGCGGCGGCCTGCTACGGCGCGCCCTCGGCCGAGGTGGTGGCCGCGGCGTCGGGATCGCAGGCGCTGATCCAGTTGCTGCCGCGGCTGCGCGCGCCGGGCCGCGTCGCCGTCCTGGGGCCGACCTATGCCGAACATGCGCGCTGCTGGGCGCTGGCCGGCCATAGCGTTCGGATGGTGGAGGAGGTGGAGGAGGCCGACGTTCTGGTGATCGTCAACCCCAACAATCCCGACGGCCGGCGCTGGCCCGCTGCCCGGCTGCTGGAGATAGCCGAAGCGCAGCATGCCCGCGGCGGTTGGCTGGTGGTGGACGAGGCCTTCGCCGACATGCGGCCGGAGGACAGCCTCGCGGCGCATGCCGGCAAGCCGGGGCTGGTGATCCTGCGGTCCTTCGGCAAGTTCTTCGGGCTTGCGGGGCTGCGGTTGGGCATCGCACTGGCGCCGGCCGGGCTGGCGGCGGCGTTGCGCGACGCCATCGGGCCCTGGGCGGTGTCGGGTCCGGGGTTGGTCATCGCCACGGCGGCGCTGGGCGACCGCCATTGGATCGAGGCGACCAGGCGGCGGCTGGCGGCGGCGGCGGCCGAGCTGGACCGTATGCTGGAGGGGGGCGGCCTTCGGGTGGTCGGCGGGACCGAGCTGTTCCGTCTCGTCGAGGACCCTCGGGCACCGGCGCTTTATCGCGCCTTGGGGGAAGCCGGGATTCTCGTGCGCCGATTCGAAGGCCGGGCGGACTGGCTGCGCTTCGGGTTGCCGGACGCCGCTGAAGATTGGCAGCGGCTTGGTGTCGCATTGGCTGTGGAAAGACGCCGGGCACTGCAACCGCGTGAAACGTCCGCGTCTTGAACAATCGGCGAAAATTTTATATACTCAACCGTTTTTAGAAATCCGGCCGTCACACTTCGACCCTGTCGGAAATCGCCGGCGTTGCGGGGATATAAAATTCTATGAAACAGTCTCGGCAATGCCGGTACCGGGTTGCATGGTGATGATCTCAGGCCGTGGTGTGGATGACGGGCGCGATACCGCGTTTTCAGTCTTCGACCGTCTGCCGGTCGGGATTTGCCTCGTCACGGCATCGGGGATCATCCACCACGCGAATCCAGCCCTGCATGACCTGCTGCGCTGTGAGGCGGGCGGGTTGCCGGGCCGGAGTCTGTGCGAATTTGAACTCGACCATGGTGGCTCCGGCGGGGGGGCGCAGACTTCCGGTGATGCGCAGCGCGCCCTGCGGAACGACGGTTCCACACGCTGGGTGACGGTGGCTGAAAGTCCGTGGATTGGCGAAGCGGACGGCAAAACCGGCATTAGCCGGCTTCTGACCGTGACAGACGTCGATTCGATTTTTCGGCAGGCCGGCGATCCGGGCGATGCGGAAGCGCCCGCCGAGATGGCGGCGGTTGACGCTCTGCTGTACGAGGCGCCGATCGGTACGGCCGAAGGTGCGACCCGGACGGTCAATCTGACCAAAACCGCCATCCGTGAGTTGACCGAATCGCGCCCGAACGAGGAGAGGCTGGAGGCCATCCTCGAACAGAGTCCGATCGGCGTTTCGGTGTCCCGGCGCGATGACGGCCGGATCATCTTCGTCAACACCCGCTTCGCCGAACTGATCGGCCTGCCGCGTGAAAAACTGATCGGCAGCCGCGCCCGCGACTATTACCTGGACAGCCACCAGCGCCTGCGCGTGCTGGAACGGCTGCGCGGCGGCAGCGGCGTCACCAATATGGAGGTCCAGTTCAAGCGGGCCGACGGCTCGCCCTTCTGGACGCTGTTCACCGTGAATCAGGCGGTGATCCAGGGCATGGCGGTCAATCTCGCCTGGATCTACGACTACACCGAGCGTCGCAGCATGGAAGAGGCGTTGCGCGACATGGCGTCGCGCGATCCGCTGACCGGTATCTACAACCGGCGCTCCTTCATGGACATGGCGCGCGCCCAACTGGCCCGCGCCCACCGGTTCCACGAGCCGCTGTCCGTCTTCGTCCTCGACGTCGACCATTTCAAGCGCATCAACGACACCTTCGGCCATGCCACCGGCGACGACGCGCTGCGCATGGTGGCGGCCGGCTGTCAGGCGATTCTTCGGGAATACGACATTCTCGGCCGGCTGGGCGGGGAGGAGTTCGTGGTGGTCCTGCCCGGTGCGACCGCCGACGAGAGCCGCGTGGTGGCCGAACGGGTGCGCCGCCATCTGGCCCGCATGCCGATCGAGGCGACCGATGGCACCTTCCGCCTAACCGCGAGCATCGGCATCGCCGGGCTGGAGGGGGCGACCGACACGCTGGAGCGGGCGATCCACCGTGCCGACCTCGCGCTCTATCGGGCGAAGCACCTCGGCCGCAACCGCGTCGCGGTGTTCGAACCGGGAATGTAGGCCGGCAGGGCTTCAAGGGTGGATCGGGCAACGGTGGATCGGGTGATGGACTACACGGTGCGCGACAGCGGCGGCGTGCGCGAACTGGAGCTGCGCGGGCAGATGACGTTCGAGGCCGATGCCGGGTTCCGGGAGATACTGGCGGAGTGGGAGAAGGGCAGCATCGCGGAATGCGTGCTGAACCTGTCGGCCGTCGAGTATATGGACTCCGCCGGGCTGGGGCTGCTGGTCCTGGCGAAGAATGCGGCCAAGCGGACGGGCGTCGCCTTCCGCATCAAGCATCCGCGCGGTCAGGTCCGCGAACTGATCGAGATCTCTGAGTTCCACACCATCATTCCCTGCGAGTTCTAGCCGGTGAGCGGCAGCCCGCTGGTCGTGATCGGCCATCCGCGTCCCCATGCTGCGGGGCCGTTGCGCGATGTGCTGGACCGGCTGGGGGTTCGAGGCGTCACGGTGGTCGACGGTGACGGGCTGGCCGGGGCATTGGCGGCCGGGACGCCGCAGATGCTGCTTCTGCATGCCGGGCTGCCGGGATTCGGGCCGGAGCTGCTGGCGGGGCTGCGGACGGAGGCTCATCTGCGCGACCTGCCGATCCTCGTGCTCGGCCGCTTCCCCGGCGGGCGGGAGCGGGCGGAACTGCTGCGGGCCGGTGCGACCGATCTGCTGGCGCGTCCGCTGACTCTGGCGGAGCTGTCGGCCCGCCTGTCGCTGCATCTGGAAAACCGCCGGCTCGACCGCTCGCTGCAGGAGGTGATCCGCAGCCTGCGCAACCACCACAGCGACGCCGTGCAGCGGATGGCGCTGGCGCGCGACATGCAGTTGGACCTGTTGCCCGACGCCAGGCTCTGCCGGTCGCTGGAGCGGCGCTATGGCATCGCGCTGGACAGCCATTTCGAATCCAGTTCGGAGCTTGGCGGCGACCTGTGGGGGGCACGGCCGATCGACGACCGCAGCTTTGCGCTGTTCCTGTGCGATTTCACCGGCCATGGGGTGGCGGCGGCGCTGAACACCTTCCGGCTGCATGCGCTGCTCGCCCGCAGCGATTTGCCGGCCGACGATCCGGCCGAAGCGCTGCGGGTGCTGAACGGCCTGCTGGTCGGCCTGCTGCCGGAGACGCAATTCGCCGCGATGATCTATGCCGTGGTGGATGTCGCCGCCGACCGGCTGGTCTACGCCACGGCCGGCGCGCCGAAGCCGCTGGTTCGCCGCCCTGATGGTGAGCTGGAGATTGGTTCGAGCTGCGGCCTGCCGCTGGGCGTCGCGGCCGAGGCGCGCTACCGCAACCAACGCCTGGACTTCCCGCCGGGCTCCGCCCTGATCTTGTTCAGCGATGCCTTGTACGAGGCGCGCGGATGGGACGGGCAGATGTTCGGCTATGGCGGTGTGACCGATCTGGTGCGCGGCCTGGGAGATGGCGCGCCGGAGCGGCCGCTGGGTTGCCTGCTCGACCGCTATTTCGCGGCGATGCCGCGGCTGCTGGCCGACGACCTGACGGTGCTGTGGATCAGTCGGACAGGCCGTCCGGCGTCCGGTCCAGATTGACGATGCCGACCACCCGGTTGCCGTTGCCGACATAGGTCAACTGGTCGAATCCGACCATGCGGGCCAGCGCGATTCCGCGGCCATGGGTGGCGTTCGACTGGGACGCATCGACCGACAGGTAGCGGTTGAAGTCGAAACCCGCCCCCATGTCGGTCACGGTGAAGATCACGCGGCTGTCGCTGCGCTCCACATGCAGGGTGGCGTATTTGTCGCGATGCTCGGCCGAGGCCAGCCGCGCCTCGATCTCGCGCGCCAGCATGCCGCTGGCCTTCAACCGGCCCTTCGCCTCGAAGCCGATGCCGAGGTTGCCGTGCTCCACCGCATTCACCAGGATCTCGGACAGGCCGAAGGTCAGGCTGTGGGCGGTGGCTGCGACGGACGACAGGGTGATGGCGAGATTCTGTGCCTCCTGCAAGGTGCGGAAGCGGAAACGCCCGTCGCGCAGCAAGCCGATGGCGTCGGAGCGGGAGCGAAGGTCGCCCTGCAGGCTCCGCATCCGCCCGGTGGTCTCCTCCGCCGCACGGACGACGGAGCGCAGCAGCGCACCGTCATAGGGCTTGAGGAGGTAGTAGAACACGCCGGCGCGGATGGCGGCCGCGATCTCCGAACTGCTGTCGGAGATGGTCTGGACGATGACGGGGATGTCGGCCAGATGCGGCTCGCGCTTCATCCACTCGTACAGTTCCAGCCCGTCGCCGTCGGCGAGCCGCCGGTCGAGCAGAACGACATGGATCGCCGACCCGCTGGCCGACAGGATTTCCCACGCCTGCGCCTTGGTCTCGGCCTCCAGCGTGCGGTAGCCGATGCGGGAGAGGTAGCCGGCAACGATGGCGCGGGTCATTTCCTCGTCATCGACGACCAGAGCGGTGACGGCATCGGCCATGGTCGGCGTCTACTCCAACGGTTCAGGGAGCGGGATCGAGAAATCCGCGGCATTTTACTGAAACTGACGCTATTGCACAATCACCGGCGGCACTGCGTCGCAGCATGGCGGGCCGGCGACCCGGTCAGCGGTTCAGCCGACGGACGCCTCCAGGGCCGCAGCGGCCCTCCGCGCGGCGGACAGCTCGGCGGCGACCCGTTCGCCGGCGGTGGCGGTCAGGGCGTCAAGGTCGCCGCTGCGGGCGGCGGCGACCAGATGATGCGCGGTGGCGGCCAGCCGGTCGAACCCGACATTGGCGGCGGATCCCTTCAGGATATGCGCCTCGCGTTCGATGCCGGCGCAGTCCCCGCGCGCGATGGCGGCACGCAGCAGATCGAGATGCTGCGGACTGTCGCTGAAGAAGGTTTCCAGCAGTAGCGCGAACCCGTCACCGCCCAGCGCGTCGCGCAGTTCATCGATCTTTTCCGCATTGACGGTGGCCGGCTCCGGTTCGGACGGCGGCTGTGGCGGGGCAGGGGCTTGCCCGCCGCCATCGGCGGTGTCGTCGGCGGCCGGAACGACGAAGCGGGCGATGGTGTCCAGCAGCTTGCGGGCGTTGATCGGCTTGGACAGATAATCGTCCATGCCGGCTTCCAGGCAGATGGCGGCGTCGCCCTGCATGGCGTTGGCGGTCAGGGCCACCACCGGGATGCGCGCGGCGGGGCCGGACAGCCGGCGGATCCGCCGTGTCGCCATCAGCCCGTCCATCACCGGCATCTGGACGTCCATCAGGACGAGGTCGTAGGGCCGGGCCGTCACCGCCTCCACCGCCTCCTCGCCGTTCGACACCGCTTCCGCGCTGTGCCCGGCGCGGCGCAGCAGGGCCAGCGTCAGCTGTTGGTTGACCGGGTTGTCCTCCGCCACCAGCACGCGGGCGCGCTGCTTCGCCTCCGGCTGCTGGGCGGTCGGGGCATCGGCTTTGGCGACAGCCGCCATGTCAACCGGCCCGCGGATGGGGAGCGACGCGATTTTCGCGGCGGCCGTAGCGATTGCCGGGCGGGGATGCGGCCCGGATGCGAGGCTATCCGCAGGCGGTTGCGGTTCCAGCAGCCGGGCGAGGCATTGGCAGAGAGTGCTGAAGCGGATCGGCTTGGGAAGGTGGGTATCGACCGGCGCCCGGTCCGGCTCCTGCCCCTCCAGCCTCTGCGACGAGGCAAGCGCCAGCCGGATGCCGGCCAGTTCGGGAATGGACCGGATGCGGTGGGCCAACTCGGGACCGGTCAGGCCCGGCATGCGGTGATCGAGGATGGCGGCGTCGAAAGGCTTGCCGTTCCGGGCGGCGGCGATCAGCCGGTACAGGGCCTGCTCCCCGTTTTCCGCCGTTTCTGTCACGATGCCGAAACCGTCGATCTGCCGGGTCAGCAGGTCGCGGTTGACGGCGATGTCGTCGACCAGCAGCAGGCGGCGCCCGGCCCAATCGCCGGCCGGTGTCGGCGGATGGGCGCTGCCGGCGCCGCGCTTCAGCGGGATGCTCACCCAGAAGGTGCTGCCCGATCCCGGCTGGCTGTCCACCCCGATCCGGCCGCCCATCAGCTCGGCCAGCCGCTTGCAGATCGCCAGCCCCAGCCCGGTGCCGCCATGGCGGCGGGCGGGCGAGGAATCCACCTGGGTGAACATGGCGAACAGGCGTGGGCGCTCCTCCTCCGGAATGCCGATTCCGGTATCGCGCACCTCGAACCGGACGCGGACGCCGTCGGATCCGGATCCGGCGGAAGCGGGCTCCTCGCTCAGCAGGATGGTGACGCTGCCGGTATCGGTGAACTTCACGGCGTTGCCGGCGAGGTTCAGCAGGATCTGCCGCAGCCGTCCGGCATCGCCCAGCAGCGGGCCGCGCAGGTCGGGCGGCACGTAGCTGGCCAGATCCAGCCCCTTGGCCGCGGCGCGCGGGGCCAGGATCTCCGCCACGCTTTCGACCATCGGCACCAGTTCGAACTCCCCGATCTCCAAATCCAGCCGGCCGGCGTCGATTTTGGAGAAGTCGAGGATGTCGTTGATGATGACCAGCAGCGATTCGGCGGAATCGCGGATCGTCTCGGCGTAGGTGCGCTGTTCGGCCTCCATCGGCGTGTCGAGCAGCAGCCCGGCCATGCCGATCACACCGTTCATCGGCGTGCGGATCTCGTGACTCATGGTCGCGAGGAATTCCATCTTGATGCGCTGGCCATCCTCCGCCCGTTCCTTGGCGTCGCGCAGCGTGTGCTCCAGCCGCTTTTCCTCCGTCAGGTCGCGCAGGATCGCGGCGTAGAGCGGCCCGGCCCCGGTCCTGACGAGCGCCATGGAATAGGCCAGCGGGAAGCTCTCCGCCTCCCCGGTGCCGTCGGACGCCGACGGCCGGAGGGCGATGATCTCGCCCCGCCCCGCCCGACCCATGCCGCGGCGGCCCTGTGCGATTTCGTCCATCGCACGGGCAGCATTGGTCCGCCTGTCCGGCGGCAGCAGATCCAGCACCGACCGACCAATCAGCCCGCCCGGCGCGCAGCGGAAGATGGCGTGTGCGGCCGGATTGGCGGCCTCGATCACGCCGTCCGGCCTTGCGGTGACGATGCCCTCCGCGGCGGTGTCGACGATGGCGGTCAGACGGGCGTTGGTCTCTTCCAGTTCCTTACCCTGCCGGCGCTGCGCCGCCAGTGAACGGGCAAGCATCAGCCCGAACAGGCCCAGCAGCAGGATCATCCCGCCGGACAGCAGGGTCGCCGTCCACAGATTGTCGCGCCACCCGGCCAGCACCGCGTCCTTGCGCACGCTGACCGTCAGGACCAGCGGCCAGACCGGCGTCGTCCGGTAGGCGACGATGCGCGTGTCGGGACCGGCGCCGACATCCGTACCGGAATGGCGGAACACGCCATATTCGGCCTGCGGCAGATGGCGCTGGAACAGCGGGGTCGCGGCGAAGGAACGGGCGATCTCCTCCCCGGCCTGCGGCTGGACGGTCAACAGGGTGCCGTCATAGCGGTACAGCGCGATGCGGTCGCCCACGATGGAGACGTTGTCGGCGACGTGGCCGCCCTGGACCGCGCGGTACAGGCCCTGGAAATAGTCCGGATTGACGGTGGCGACGACCACCCCCTGCAGCGTGCCGTCGGAGTCGCGCAGGGCGCGGCTCATCGGCAATATCCAGCGTCCCGACCGCTCTCCGCCATCGGCGCGGTCGATCAGGCTGCGTCCCGGGCGCGGATCGCCGATCACCAGCCCGCTGCCCTGGCCGGCCGCCTGCAGGCGGAAGACGTCCAGCTCCGTCAGATAGAAGCCGGCGGGGTGCGTCCCCTCCGTGGTGGCGACGATGCGGCCGGTGCGGTCGAGCAGCGTCAGCCCGCGCAGGTGCGGCGAGCGACGCAACCGGTCGGTCAGCATGGCGGTCAGGTCGGGGTCGGTCGCCCCATCCTCGCCGGTCCAGTTGGCGTCGGACAGCGAATCGACGATGGAGGAAAGGGTCACGTCCACCGACTGAACCGTGCGGGTGGTCGATACCTCCAGCGCCGCGGCGAGGCTGGACAGGCTGGCCTCCGCCGAATCGAGCGCGGCCTGCCTTGCGGCGATCAGCTGCTGTCCCTGGATTATCAGCAGGGCGAAGACCGCCAGAAGGGCGAAGGCGATGACGCCGCCCCGCTTTTCGAAGAGACCTTTCAGGTCCGCTTTGGCTGGGGACAGGGACAGGACTGCGTTCCGGACGGTCAGATGTGGTCGAGCGACCCGGCAGGTCTCGCGGACCCGACGCGCAACCGCCTTCGGATTGCAGTCGAATCAAGGCGCTGGACGTCGGCCGTGGTCGAAGTTTGCGTCCGGGATAATAGCAGGAACGGGTGGCGGAGGCCAAGCATTCGCTGCTGTCCATGCCCGTGTTATGCTAAGATATCAGCGCCGATTCGCCGATTTGTGTTTGGGGTGTGAAGAACTGGGGCGGTTGGTTAACGAAAGGTGTGACATGGCGACGCGGGTCCTCTGGGCAATCGGCTCGGCAATTCTGTCGGTTTTATCGGTTTCCATCGCTGAACCGGCTATGGCAGCCGATGGGAAACTTCAGAAAATTGCAGAGCAGAAGCAACTTCGTGTCTGCTCCTGGCCCGATTACTATGCAATCTCGTTCCGTAATCCGCGCACCGGCGCGTTGGAGGGGCTGGATGCGGAACTGGCGCAGGCCTTCGCCGACGATCTGGGCGTGCGGCTGGCCGTGGTGGAGAGCAGCTTTCCCCGCTTCATCGACGACCTGCTGGCCGGTCGCTGCGACATCGGCATGTTCGCCATCGGCGCCACCCCGGCGCGGGCGCAGCGCGTCGCCTTCAGCCAGCCCTATCTGCGCAGCGGCATCTATGCGGTGACCACCCAGACGAACGACGGCATCCGGCGGTGGGAGGACCTCGACCGCGCCGGCAACGTCGTGGCGGTGCAGAAGGACACCTATATGGACGGCTACGCCCGCTCCGCCATGAAGGCCGCGCGCATCGTCGCCGTCACCCGCCCGCAGGAGCGCGAGGAGGAGGTGCAGTCCGGCCGCGCCGACGCCTTCCTGACCGACTATCCCTATGGGCAGCGCATGCTGGCCTTCCATTCCTGGGCGCGGCTGATCGTGCCGGAGGTGCCGGTACAGCCGACCCCCTATGCCTATGCGGTGGCGCCGGGCGACCCGGCGTGGCTGGAGCGGGTCAACGCCTTCGTCGCCGCGATCAAGACCGACGGCCGGCTGGAGACAGTCGCCGCCCGCTACAAGCTGACCCCCATCGTGGCGCGGGACTGAGCCGCGCGCCAAGAATGCGACCACGGGACAAATCCGTATTAGGATCGGTGGCGTCTTCCAGCAGTCAGCAGGGAAATCGTCGATGATCCTGATCGGACAATATGACTCGCCCTTCGTGCGCCGCGTCGCCGTGGCACTGCGCCTCTACGGCATGGCTTACGAGCACCGGCCCTGGTCGGTCTTTTCCGACGCGGCGGAAGTCGCGCGCTTCAACCCGCTGAAACGGGTGCCGACCCTGGTGCTGGACGATGGCGAGGTGCTGATCGAAAGCGGCGCCATCCTCGATCATCTGGACGAGGTCGCCGGGCCGGACCGTGCGCTGATCGCCCGTCAGGGGAGGGACCGCCGCCGGGCGCTGAAGCTCTGCGCACTTTCCACCGGCTTCGCCGACAAGGCAGTGAGCCTCGTCTATGAACGGGTGCTGCACAAGGAGCGGTCGGACCTGTGGGTGGAGCGCTGCACCGGCCAGATCGGCGCAGTCCTGGATGTGTTGGAGGCGGATCGTGCCGCCGCTCCCGGCCCCTGGTGGTTCGGTGAGCGGATCAATCACGCCGACATCGCCGCCGCCTGCGCCCTGCGCTTCGTCGGCGAGGCCCATCCGCAGGTGTTCGACCGCTCCCGCTGGCCGGCGCTCGCCGCCCATTCCGACGCCTGCGAAGCGATGGCGGAGTTCCGGGCGGTGGTGCAGCCCTTTTCGGTGAGCGCCTGAGGCGGTGCCCCCTCCCTAACCCTCCCCCTCTTCGAGGGAGAGGGGACTGCCGCCGTTTTGGCGCGTGCTCCCTCTACCGCCGAAGGCGGGGGAGGGAAGGGACCCATGCGGAAGCATGGGAAGGGAGGGGGGCGACGTTCCTGGCGGGTCACCTCACCGGTGCCCGCTGATCTCCGCGTGTAGCGGCTTGGTCTCCTCGAACGTCTTCTGCTGTTCGGGGGTGGCTTCCTTCTGGTGCTTCTGCTTCCATTCGGAATAGGGCATGCCATAGACGGCGATGCGGGCATCCTCGTCCGACAGCTGGACGCCGCGTTCCTTGGCCGCCGCCGCGTACCATTTGGACAGGCAGTTGCGGCAGAAGCCGGCCAGATTCATCAGGTCGATGTTCTGCACGTCGGTGCGCTTGCGCAGATGCTCGACCAGTCCGCGGAAGGCGGCGGCTTCCAGTTCGATGCGGGTCTGGTGGTCCAGATCGGCCATGGGGTCTCAACTCCTCCGGTGTTCTTGTTCAGTTAAGAGTGGGGTGGCCGGTGCAGCGTGACCATCCGGCCAAAGGGATGAAAATCGCGCGATCCGCCACCGCCGGCGATGGTGCGCACCACCGCCTCGCGGTCGATGGCGACAAAACCGGCCAGCGAATGGACGCCATAGTCGAACAGGCGCGGAGTCAGCGGCGTGCCGGGGCCGATCATCGCCACCGTCGCGCCGGCCGAAACCCGCAGCAGGCGGGGCAGGGTGCGATTGGCGAAGGCGGACGCGGTGATGGCCACCGCCTCGGCCCCCGGCAGCAGCCAATCGCAGGCGGCCTCGGGGTATTCGCCGTTCTGCGGGCTGAGGTCGATGACCTTAGCGCGCGGCAGGCGGCGGGCAAGCTGGGGGAAGCCGCCGATCACCACCACCCGGCCCTCCACCGAGGCGAACAGGTCGAGCCCATTGCCGGGGACGCCGGTCACGTCCGGCTGGTTGTAATGCGCGTTCAGGGCGGCGACGCCGACCGCGATTTCCAGCGGATCCCAGGATTGGGCGGCCATCGCGGCGAGATCGCGCAAAGACCGGCCGGCCCAGCGCTGCGGGTCGTCCTCGGCCGCCGGAGCCTGCCGGGCGGCGACGCCTAGGCCATCGGCGGTCTCCACCAGCACCCATTTGTCGCCGGTGACGACGCGGCGGACCTCGGCATCGGCGACGCCGTGGACGAGGTCAACATACATCCGCTGCGGTCCCCACCAACGCCACAGAGCGTCCGCCACCGGCGACAGCAGGTCGCAGAATCCGCCGGTGGCGGTCTGCCATTCGTTGAGATAGCGGCTGCCGACGCTGGTCAGCAGAGGGATGCCTTCAGCGATGGCGGTCAGCATCTCGTCCGACAGGCCGTCGCCATGGGATTCCAAACCGGCGAACTTGTTGATCACCAGCAGGTCGACCCTTGACGCGATGGCATTGCGGATCGCCTGGCTGGCCTCGGCCACGCCGGTCGGGTCGACGCGGCAGGACTGCGATTCCCGCCCCAGCTTCTGGGTGATGTCATAGGCGCGGCCGGTGGCGACATCGACCAGTTCCATCCGCTCGGCGCAGTCGTCGCCCGGCCCGTGGTTGCGCTGCACCAGCCCGCCGACGCGGAAGCCACGCCGCTTCAGCTCCGCTGTGAAGCCGTCCAGCAGCGCGTCGACGCCGTAGGAGCCGGGGCCATGGATCACGGCACCGGGGCGCAGCGGCGGCAGGGAGGCGGGAGGAAGCGGCATATCGGGAGGACCTTTCGCGGGACGGCGGACGGGTGGCGGCGGAGGCCTCAATCGCCGCGGCGGATGCGGTAGATGAAGACCGTCTTGTGGACCTCGTCCGGCTGGGTCTCGTGCGACAGCAGCGCGTTGTCGGTCGTGTTGCAGAAATGCTTAAAGTCGATGACGGAGGCCGGATCGGTCGCATAGACCACCAGTTCCTCCCCGGTCTCCATCCCGTTCAGCAGGGCGCGGGTGCGCAGGATGGGCAACGGGCAATGCAGCCCCTTCACGTCAAGCTCTCTCGCCGGCACCGAGCCCGCTCCACACTGGTTGAGGACGAATTCCTTCAAGGACGTATGACTGTAGCGGGTTCGCGCCCGCTTCTCCAGACCGGCGGCCGAAAGGTCGCATCCGGGATTTTCGTCAACCGGCGCTGTTGTACGGCGCAATCGACGAAACCGGAATGGAAGGATGGCTGTCATGGCGAAGCGTTCTATGGACGACAAGGTGGTGGTCATCACCGGCGCCTCCAGCGGCATCGGCCGGGCGACCGCGCTGGAATTCGCCCGCCAGGGGGCGGCGGTGATCCTCGCCGCCCGGCGGATGGCGGCCTTGCACGAGGTGGCGGAGGAATGCGTCGAGGCCGGCGGCCGGGCCATGGTGGTGCCGACCGACGTGACCGACCAGCGCGCGATGCAGCATCTGGCCGACCGCGCCGTCCAGGCCTTCGGCGGCATCGACGTGTGGGTCAACAATGCCGGCGTCATCGCCTTCGGCCGGTTCGAGGACATTCCCGACGAGGTGTTCGAGCAGGTGGTGCGCACCGACTTCTTCGGCATGGTCCATGGCTGCCGCGCCGTGCTGCCCCATTTCCTCGACCGTGGCGAGGGCATCATCATCAACACCGCGTCGATGGTGTCCAACATCGGCCAGCGCTATGCCACCCCCTACACCGCGGCGAAGTTCGCCGTGCGCGGCTTCTCCGAATCCCTGCGGCAGGAACTGGTGGACGAACCGGGCATCCATGTCTGCATGGTGATGCCGGCCTCCATCGACACCCCGCTGTGGCAGCATGCCGCCAACTACACCGGCCGCGCCGTCAAGCCGCTGAACCCGATCCACCCGCCGGAGGAGGTCGCCGCCGCCATCCTGTCGCTGGCCCGCAACCCGCAGCGCGAGATGTTCGTCGGCGCCGAAGGCCGCCTCGCCGCCGTCGGCAACGCCATGGCGCCGCAGATGACCGAACGGGCGCTGGCCCATACCATCGAGCGCGACATGTTCCAGAACCGCTCGGCACCGGCCACGTCCGGCGGGGTGATGACCGCCATGCCGGAATATCAGGGCGCCAGCGGCGGCTGGATGGAACGGCGGCCGGAGCGCAGCCGGGGCAGGGAGGATGGGCGGGAACGCTCCTTCTCCTGGACCAACCTGACCCTGTTCCTGCTGCCGGTGGTGCTGGCGAGCCGTCCGCTGGGTGCCCGGCGGATGCGCCACTCCTGGTGAAATTCAGGCGCGGTGCTTGATCCGGCGCGCCGGAGCCGTTATACGCTCGCCCCTTTTCCGGTGCGGCGGGTGGCCGCACCGGTCATCCGGGCAGGAGGCGGGACATGACGGCGTGCGGGCTCGATTTCGGCACCTCGAACACGACGCTGGGCGTGCAGGACGCCGACGGCTTCCGGCTGCTGGCGCTAGACGGCACGCGCACGACCCTGCCGACCGCGGTGTTCTTCGATTTCGAGCATGACCGGACCACCATCGGACAAGCCGCGATCGACGGCTATGTGTCGGGGGTGGAAGGACGTCTGATGCGGTCGATCAAGTCGATGCTCGGCACCGACCTGATCGACGCCGACACTGCGCTGCGCAAGGGCCGCATCAGCTTCCGCGCGGTGATCGGCACCTTCCTCGATCTGGTGAAGAAGCGGGCGGAGGAGGCGATGGGCGGCGAACTGGGCGACGTCGTCGTCGGCCGCCCTGTCCATTTCGTCGACGGCGACCCGGCCGGCGATGCGGCGGCGGAAGAGACGCTGGGGCAGATCGCGCGGGCCGCGGGTTTCCGCAACGTCTCCTTCCAGTTCGAACCCATCGCCGCCGCGCTCGATTACGAGCAGCAGGTCGCGGGGGAGGAACTGGCTCTGATCGCCGACATCGGCGGCGGCACGTCGGATTTCTCGGTTGTGCGGATCGGGCCGGAACGGCGTGGCAAGGCCGACCGGGCCGGCGACATTCTGGCGAATGACGGCATCCGCGTCGGCGGCACCGACTTCGACCGCGACCTCAGCCTTGCCACCGCCATGCCGGAACTCGGGTTTGGCAGCGCCATGAAGCGCGCCGGGCTGCTGGCCCCCCGGAGCATCTATTTCGATCTGGCGACCTGGGCGAAGATCAACTTCCTCTACACCGCCAAGGCGATGGCCGAGTTGGAGCGCCTGCAGCGCGATTCCGCCGAGCCCGAGAAGATCGAGCGCCTGATCGGCGTGGTCGAGCACCGCCAGGGCCATGCGCTGGCGATGGCGGTGGAGCGCACCAAGATCGCGCTGTCGGACCATGAGGCGACGGAGTTGGCGCTGGATTGGGGCGACGGGGATTTGGCGCTGGCGGTGGACCGGGACGCGCTGAATCGCGCCACCGGATCGTTGGCGGCCCGCATCGGGTCGCGCATCCGCGACTGTCTGGCCGATGCCGGGGTGACCGCCGACCGCATCGACGCGGTGTTCCTGACCGGCGGCTCCACCCTGCTGCCCCAGGTCCGCGCCGCGATCCTCGCCGAGGCGCCGGGCGCGCGGGTGGTGGAAGGCAACATCTTCGGCTCCGTCGGCCTGGGGCTGACGGTGGAGGCGCTGCGGCGGTATGGGTGAGGGTCGGCTTCGATTGCCCCCTCCCCGACCCTCCCCCGCTTACGCGGGAGAGGGGGTTGAGTGCCAGAGCGGCGGCAGTCCCCTCTCCCGCGAAGCGGGGGAGGGTTAGGGAGGGGGCACCGATGCGAGCCCCCCTCAAGCCTCACTGCACCACGATGCGCGGCGCCGCGCGGCCGCCGGTGCCGCCGCCGATCTTCTCCCACAGGCGGTTGGCGATGCGGCGGTAGGCCTGGGCGTGTTCGGAGTCCGGCTGCGATACCACGATCGGCTGGCCCTGGTCGGAGGTCTCGCGGATCGACAGGTGCAGCGGGATCTCGCCCAGGAACTCCATGCCGAGATCGTCGGCTTCCTTGCGGGCGCCGCCGTGGCTGAAGATGTCGGTGCGGTGGCCGCAGTTGGGGCAGCAGAAATAGCTCATGTTCTCGATGATGCCCAAAACCGGCACATCGACGCGGCGGAACATGTTCAGGCCCTTGCGGGCGTCCAGCAGAGCGATGTCCTGCGGGGTGGAGACGATCACCGCGCCGGCCAGCGGAACCTGCTGGGCCATGGTCAGCTGCGCGTCGCCGGTGCCGGGCGGCATGTCCACGACCAGGATGTCGAGATTGCCCCAATTCACGTCGCGCAGCATCTGCTGCAGCGCGCTCATCACCATCGGACCGCGCCAGATCATCGGCGTGTCCTCGGCCACCAGGAAGCCCATGGACATCACCTTGACGCCGTAATTTTCCATCGGCTCCAGGCGCTTGCCGTCGGGGCTGTTGGGGCGGCCGGAGATGCCCATCATGCGCGGCATCGACGGGCCGTAGATATCGGCGTCGAGCAGCCCGACCTTCAGCCCGTTGGCGGCGAGAGCCAGCGCCAGATTGGCCGCGGTGGTCGATTTGCCGACGCCGCCCTTGCCCGATGCCACCGCGACGATCGCCTTCACGCCGGGGACCAGCGGCTTCTGCGGATCACCTTGCGGCGCACCGCCATGCGAATGCCCGTGCGAGTGGCCATGTCCGCCATGCGAATGCCCCTGCTGCGGCGCGGCCTGGGGCGCGGCGCGATGGGCGGTGAGCACCGCGGTGACAGACAGGACGCCGGGCAGGGCATCGACCGCCTTCTCCGCCGCGTGGCGCAGCGGTTCGGCCTGGGCGCCGCGTTTGGGGTCGACTTCGATGGAAAAAGCGACATGGCCGTCGCGCACCACGAGGCCCGACAACATGCCCAAACTGACGATGTCGCCGCCCCGGTCCGGGTCGATGACGGTCTTCAGCGCCTGCATGACTTGAGCTTCGCTGATCTGCGCCATGGTTGAAAACTCCGCTGTCTTCCCGATATTGGCGGATATCCGTTGGTGGAATCCTTGCCGAAGGGTATGGGGGACTATAGGACCGACGGATGAGATCGGTAAAGGGATGCGCGGGGCTTAAGCCGTTGCGCTTCCACATGATGGGACGAATCGCAGAGGGGGACGCAGTCGGATGCCGTGGAACAATCAAGGTGGGGGCGGTGGTGGCGGCCCCTGGGGTCCCCCGCCGGGCAACAACGGCCCGGGCAACCCGTGGGGGCGTCCCCAGGGCGGGGGAAATGGCGGCGGTGGCGGTGGCCCGCAGCCTCCCGACCTTGAGGATCTCCTGCGCCGCAGCCAGGACCGTCTGCGCCGCGCCATGCCCGGCGGCTTCGGCAGCGGCCGTGGCATCGCGCTCGTCGCCGGCGTGCTCGGCCTGATCTGGCTCGCCAGCGGCATCTACCGCGTCGAGGCGGACGAGCAGGGCGTGGTCATGCGCTTCGGCCAATGGACCCGCACCGAGCAGCCCGGCCTGCGCTATCGCCTGCCGTCGCCGATCGAGACGGTGCTGCTGCCCAAGGTGACGCGAGTCAACCGGATCGAGGTCGGTTACCGTTCCTCCGTCGGCGGCGGTCGCACCGACCGCGACGTGCCGGACGAGTCGCTGATGCTGACCGGCGACGAGAACATCATCGACATCGATTTCACGGTGTTCTGGGTCATCAAGGACGCCGGCAACTTCCTGTTCAAGATCCGCGAACCGGAAGTGACGGTGAAGAAGGCCGCCGAAAGCGCCATGCGCGAGGTCATCGGCCGCACCGACCTGCAGCCCGCCCTGACCGAGGCGCGCCAGCAGATCGAAACCTCGACGCGCCAACTTCTCCAGACCATGCTGGACGAATATCAGTCGGGCATCGAGATCACCCAGGTCCAGCTGCAGAAGGCCGATCCGCCGCAGCCGGTCATCGACGCCTTCAACGACGTGCAGCGTGCCCGCGCCGACCGCGAACGCGCCCGCAACGAGGCTGAAGCCTACCGCAACGACATCATCCCGCGCGCCCGCGGCGAGGCGGAGCGGCTGGTGCAGGAGGCCTCGGCCTATCGCGAGCAGGTGGTCAGCCTGGCGCAGGGCGATGCCGAGCGTTTCCGCAAGGTGTACGAGGCCTATGCGCTGAACAAGGACGTCACCGCCAAGCGCATGTATCTGGAAACCATGGAAGAAATCTTCCGAGGCCGGAACAAGATCATCGTCGACGGATCGGCGCAGAACGTCGTGCCCTATCTGCCGCTGAACCAGCTGGCCCCGCACGCGGTGCCCGCGCCGCAGCAGCAGGCGCCGCGCCAGGCACAGCCGAACCAGAGCGGCAGCCAGGGCGGCGCACGATCCGGCACGCAGACCCAGCCGCTGTCCTCGCTGTCGCAAAACCCGTCCCAGAATTCTTCAACGTCCGGCCAGTGAGGAGGATCGCATCATGAAACGCACCCTCGCCATCGCCGGCATCGCCATCGTCGCGCTCGGCATCGTCGCGTCCTCCTCGCTGTTCACCGTCAACGAGGCCCAGCAGGCGCTGGTTCTGCAGTTCGGCGAACCGCGCCGGGTGATCCGCGAACCGGGCCTGCAGGTGAAGATCCCCTTCATCCAAGAAGTCCGGCTGATCGACCGCCGCGTCCTCGACCTCGACCCGCCGGTGGAGCAGGTCATTCTGGCCGACCAGAAGCGGTTGGACGTCGACGCCTTCGCCCGCTACCGCATCCACGACCCGCTGCGCTTCTACCAGACCGCCGGGACCGAGGCGGTGGTCGAAACCCGCCTGAACTCGATCGTCAATTCGTCGCTGCGCCGCGTGCTCGGCAACGTCACGGTGCTGGCCGTCCTGTCGGACGAGCGCGCCCGCATCATGACCGACATCAAGGCGCAGGTGAACGACGAGGCCAAGCGCTTCGGCATCGAGATCGTTGACGTGCGCATCCGCCGCGCCGACCTGCCGGAAGAGACCAGCCAGTCGATCTTCGCCCGCATGCGCTCCGAACGCGAACGCGAAGCGGCGGAGGCCCGCGCCCAGGGTCAGGAACAGTCGCAGCAGATCAAGTCGCGCGCCGAACGCGAGCGCACGGTCATCATCGCTGAGGCCCAGCGCGACGCGCAGATCCTGCGCGGCGAAGGCGACAACACCGCGTTGAAGCTGATCGCCGAGGCGACGTCGCAGGACCCCGGCTTCTATGGTTTCTACCGGTCGCTCGAAGCCTACCGGAAGTCGTTGAACGGCAACGACACCACCATGGTGCTGTCGCCGAACGGGGAGTTCTTCCGCTACTTCAGCGGCCCGGGTCCGCAGGCGGGCGGTGGTCCGGCTGCCGCCGCTGCTCCGGCTCCGGCCCCCGCGCCGGCCCCCGCGCCGGCGGAGTAAGGCCCCGCAACGCGGGATTGACGCGGTCTTGCGGCCGGGTCGGGTTCAACCCCGATCCGGCCGCAGGTATGTTCGGCGTCCTGTATCCGCGGCAGGCGGTCCGCAGCACTGGTTCAATGGAAATCCGAAGGCTTAAGATTTCCACTGGTGCCGACTGGACCGGCACGCCATCTTGCGGCCATACTCGTGGCCCAACACATATATGGCCCAGAACCGGGCGGCCGCTCCCGCCCACGGAATCGGCCGGACGTCTGGTAGGGAGAGCACGTTGATTCGCATACCCAACTTCGAACCCGCCACGCGCGGCGCCGTGGCCGAAGCCCGGCCTCGCAAGGCGGGCGTCCGGCCGCTGGTCGCCGCCATCGTCTGGGGCATGACCTCGGTCATGGCCGGCGGTGCCGTCATCGGCGCGCTGGCCGGTGCCGCACCCGCCCAGGCCCAGGCGGCCCAAGCCCAGGCGGCAACGCCGCCCCGCAATGCGCCCGGCAGCTTCGCCGACCTGGCGGAAAAGCTGCTGCCGGCGGTCGTCAACATCTCCACCAGCCAGAACGCGCCGCAGCGTCCGCAGGGCCAGCGGCCGGAGATTCCGCAATTCCCGCCGGGCTCGCCCTTCGAGGATTTCTTCAAGGACTTCTTCGACCGCCAGCAGCAGCAGGACCAGCCACAGCGCAAGGCGACCTCGCTGGGTTCCGGCTTCGTCATCGACGCCAAGAACGGCTATGTGGTCACCAACAACCACGTCGTTCAGGACGCCGACGAGATCACGGTCATCCTGCAGGACGACACCAACATCAAGGCGGAGCTGGTCGGCAAGGACAGCAAGACCGACCTCGCCCTGCTGAAGATCAAGACCAGCCACCCGCTGGTCGCCGTGCCCTTCGGCGACAGCGACGCCATGCGCGTCGGCGACTGGGTGCTGGCCATCGGCAACCCGTTCGGTCTGGGCGGGTCGGTCACCGCCGGCATCATCTCGGCGCGCCAGCGCAACATCGACGCCGGCCCGTATGACGATTTCCTGCAGACCGACGCCTCGATCAACCGCGGCAATTCCGGCGGCCCGATGTTCAACCTGAACGGCGAGGTCATCGGCATCAACACCGCCATCTTCTCGCCGTCGGGCGGGTCGGTCGGCATTGGCTTCGCCATCCCGTCCAACCTCGCCAAGCAGGTCGTGGCGCAGTTGAAGGAATATGGCAAGACCCGCCGCGGCTGGCTGGGTGTGCGCATCCAGGCGGTGACGCCGGAGATCGCCGAAAGCCTGGGGCTGCCCAACCACAAGGGTGCGCTGGTCGCCTCCGTTACGCCGGAAGGTCCCGCCGCCAAGGGCGGCATCCAGGCCGGCGACGTGGTGACCAAGTTCGACGGCAAGGAGATCGACGAGATGCGGCGCCTGCCGCGCGTCGTCGCCGAAACCAGCATCGACAAGGCCGTCCCGGTCGAGGTGTGGCGCAAGGGCAAGTCGCAGACCGTCCAGGTCAAGGTCGGCGAGTTGGAGGCCGCGGAAGAGCAGGGGCTGCTCGCCGCCGGTCCGGAAGACAAGCAGCAGCCGAAGGAAAAGGCCCCGGCCCAGAAGCCGACCGAATCGCTCGGCATGAAGCTGACCGCCATCACGCCGGAGCTGCGCCAGCAGTATGAGATCAAGCCCGACATGAAGGGCGTGGTCATCACCGATGTGGCCGGCAACTCCACCGCGGCGGAAAAGGGCCTGCGTGCCGGCGACGTCATCATCGAGGTCGGCCAGGAAGAGGTCCGCAAGCCCGAGGACGTAACCGCCAAGGTCCAGAAGGCCAAGGAGCAGAACAAGAAGTCCGTCCTGCTTCTGGTCGACCGCAAGGGCGATCTGCGCTTCGTGGCGATCCCGCTCAGCTGACCGGCTGCGGCGAAGGAACACGTGCGTCCAAAATGGGGCGTCGGCGGGAAACCGCCGGCGCCTTTTTTGTTGCGGCGGTGGGGAGAGGGGGCGGGGAGGCGGCTCAGCCGTTTATGTCCGGTCCAGCAGCATCGCCAGGGCCACGGCGCCGGCCAGCAGCGCGCACAGGGTGCCGACGATGGCCAGGCTGCGCAGAAACTGGCGGAACTCGCCCTGCTTCCACGCACTGCGCCCCAGCAGCACCAGATAGCCCGCCATGGCGGCGACGATGATCTGCCAGCCCATCCCGTCCTCGTCCTGTACCCGCCGGGCGGCGGAAGCCGGCAGAAATGCGCATGCGCGGCCCGGACCGGTCAAGCGGTACGACCATGGCCGCAGACGCAACTATATCGAAAGTGTACCCCCTCCATTCGGGTTATCTGTTCGCATCACCACGTCGGCAGCTGCCGATGCAACTTCGTGTGAGAAAATTGTGCCCTTCCTCGCTTAAGAGAGGCTGTCTTACGCAAATAAGTGGTGGTTAACAAAACAGTTAACGCCTTCGAGCGCGTCAATGTTCGCTACTGTGATATCTTTGGAACCGGCAATCTTGGAGAGGCTTTGCGCATATGCCCAATGCGTTCTTCTTTTAACTCCGGAGAGTGGTACCGTAGGACACGACACGGGGGTAACCTCCCCCTAAATAACGGCCTGCCGAAGCTATCCAGGGGTAATCGCCGAATCGCCAATGCGTCGGGACCTTCCTCTGTACAACGGCCTCCACCCTGGCCACGACGTCATGACGATCGACCAAAATTGCGGGAGCGGACGATGGACTCAGTGCGCGCTTTTCTAATCGACTCGAACAAGCTGTTTCGCGAGGGGCTGAAGCGCCTTCTCGATGATTCGCCCTTCCAGATCGTTGCCGAGGCGGGAAACCTGCGGGAGGCGCTGGGGTCGGTTGAAAGCGGCTTGCGGCCTCAGCTTGTCCTTCTGGATCTGCAGAATGGCGGCGACGAGGAAGCCGACGGGATGCGCCGCCTGCGCGCCCTGCTTCCGGAAACCCGCATGGTCATCCTGACCAGCGACCTGTGCACCCGCCGCCTCGCCAATGCGCTGGAGGCCGGTGCCGACGGCTACCTGATGAAGGATCTGTCGTCCGACGCGCTGGCCCAGTCGCTGAAGCTGGTGATGATGGGCGAGAAGGTGTTCCCGACCCATCTGGCGGCTCTGCTGATCTCCGGCCGCGTCAACGGCAACGGCACCGAAATGCCAGTGTCGCGCAAGGGCCTGTCGCAGCGCGAGGTTCAGATCCTGCGCTGCCTGCTGAACGGCGACAGCAACAAGATGATCGCCAACCACCTGAACATCACGGAAGCCACCGTGAAGGTTCACCTGAAGAGCCTGCTGCGCAAG